>JAGNHB010000062.1:0-990 GCA_018001935.1 Acidobacteriota bacterium | reverse complement strand
GCGGGTTGAGTAAGCGAACAAAATGATCACGTCCGCGTCGGGACGACGCGTAGGAACCTCTTGTCCGCGTCGGGACGACGCGTACGAACGGCTACTCCTCGACTTTCTCCACCACGATGGTGAGCTTGGCCACCAGGGCCGCCAGCGCGCCGATGGCGGCGAAGACGGGCAGCAGCGCCGCGCCCACCACCCCGAGGGTCAGGGGGACCTCCAGGAGGGATTTCCCCTCCTCGTTCTTCAGCACGATGCGGCGGATGTTCCCCTCGTGCACCAGCTCCTTGATCTTCTGAACCACCTGGGAGCCGTCCACGCGGAACTCTTCGGTGCGAAAGCGCCGGGGGTCGGGATCTTCACTCATGGCCTCTTCTCCTTCCGCAACAGACCGTCCCGGTGTTGCTGGCCATGATACGTGAAAACCGGCTCCGGTGTTCCCGGCTGCTCCCGAGGACCGGCGGTGTGCCCGAGGCATCGTCGTTCCCCGGCTCCGGAGGCGCCGCGGGCGTGCAGGCGCAGCAGAACCATCGCAGCGGCCGGTCCGGAGGGGGCCTCAGTGTCGGGGCGGAGCGGGGAAGGGGGAGAGCGGGCGGGATCGAACGGAGGGGCTGATCGGGGGGACCGGCCGTCGACGGCCGTGTGGCCGGGCGGCGGGCCCCCCGCGGTGAAAAAACACCTGGCGGAGGGCATCGAGCCCGGAGAGGGTCTTCATGGGAAAGACGAAAAACAGAATGAGGATGAGACGCACCATGGTCTCCTCGGGAAGTCGAGGAAATTGAACGGCCTTACATCAATACAGATCGCCGGGGGGAGGAAAAGTCGCGGAAATTTTCCCGCTGTTTTCCGTTCGGTCATTTCGTGTTTTTTCAGGTTATACTCGGCGACTTATATAATTGCGCATAATCTCCTGAGATTAGCACTACCATCTCGCCAGGATTCGAACAGATCCTCGACGGTCTCCTCAATCGATTTCAGCGTATGAAAATACCTATTATG
>JAGNHB010000061.1 GCA_018001935.1 Acidobacteriota bacterium | reverse complement strand
TTCACACTCGATCATTCTATCCGTGTTTCTCACGTTCTGCGTATTCTGTGGTTCCAATTTTTCCACGGTTAAAGCCCGTTTGCGGATTATCCGTGTCTATCCGTGTTCATCCGTGGTTCTCTCCCGGTTTGCCCGGGCCCGGGCGTCAGACGCTCCGGACGGTCGCCAGGAGCGTCTCCAGGTCTTCCATCTCCGCCTGGAGGTCCTCCTCGTGCTCAACCTCGTCCTGCAGGATCTGGAGCACGATGTTGTAGGTCACCGGGTCCTTCCCCATGGTGAGGTTGACCAGCCCCTTGTAGGTCAGGATGGCGCACTGCTCGCCCTTGATGTTCTGCTTCAGGACCTCCTTCACGAAGGGGTCGTCGGGGGCGTCGTACCCACAGTTGGTGTGCTTGTACCACTCCTCCGGCTTCGTGACGGGCGTCCCCCCGAGCTGGATGATGCGCATGGCGATCATCCCGGCGTGGCGCAGCTCGTCGGCGGCGTGCTGGTTCAACTCGGCGATGACCGCTTCCTTCATCGGCCCCTTGACGACCTTCGCCCCGATCCAGTACTGGTAGTAGGCCAGCCACTCGTCGCAGTAGGCCTTGTTGAGCACCTCGACGAGCTGCTTGACGTCCATGTCGACAATTTCGATCCCCTTGGTTCCCATGACGGATTCCTCCTTTCCGGATGATATTGCAGGGCGGACTTGCCGGCCCGGTGTACACGATGGGGCTCATCATACCCCTTCCGGGAAAAACCGTAAACCGCAAATCTGCATCGACGGATTCGGGAAAAACCGAAAGCCGAACGGGAACGTGCTTCAGACCCGTCTCACGAGCGCGCGCTTGCGGTGAATGCCCTCAGAATTTTGATCTCACGGAGGCACGGAGAAATGCAAATCGTATTTAATAGAATCAACAATCCTTATGATTCTTCTCCGTGCCTCTGTGAGATCAAGATCCGGACTTTTCGCGACCGCGTCAAGCTTCAGCTGCCCCGGTGTCTTTCCCCGACACGGTGGGGAGGGTGAAAAAGAAGATGCTGCCGCGACCCGGCCAACTGTCCACGCCGACCTTTCCCCCCAGCTTTTCCACGATCCGGCGCACAATGGACAGCCCCAGCCCGTGCCCGTGGAGACGGGCCTGCTCGAGGCGGGTGAAGGGCAGGAAGAGGCGGGACTGCTCGTCCCGGGTGAG
This sequence comes from Acidobacteriota bacterium, assembly GCA_018001935.1. Taxonomy (NCBI): domain Bacteria; kingdom Pseudomonadati; phylum Acidobacteriota; species Acidobacteriota bacterium. The sequence continues at coordinate 33,001 of JAGNHB010000061.1, read as the reverse complement.
GCCTTGGCCGTTGTCCCGAACCCAGAAGCGCACCAGGGGGAAGATCCCGTCGCCGCCCGCAGGGGTTTCGGCGGGGTCCGCCGGCGGGTCCCAGCCCAGTTCCACCACGGGCGGGTCGCCCCCGTACATGACGGCGTTGGAGAGGTAGTTGACCCAGACCTCCTCGACCCAGGGCCCGTACCCCAGGACCCTCGGCCATGAGGCGGGCTGGAGGATCTCCGGCCGCGGGAAGTCGGGGGGGACGGCGATCCGCTTGAGGGCCTCGGACACCACGGCGGACATGTCGAGGATCTTCCGGGGGATCGTCTCCATCTTCCGGGTCTGGGCCAGCAGCAGGAGTTCGTTGATGATGCTGGTCATCTTCGTCCCCGCCTGGCAGATCCCCGTCAGGTTCTCCCGGATCTCCTGGCAGGTCATGCCTTCCAGGCAGTTCTCCAGGAGGGAGCCGTACCCGACCAGAGCGGTCAGGGGGGACTTGAGATCGTGGGCTACGGTGTGCGCGAAGGCGTCCAGCTCGCCGTTGGCCGCCTCCATCTCGGCGGCGTTGCGCTCAAGCCTCCGGTTGGCCTCCGACAGCTCGGCGGTCCGTTCCAGGACGCGCGCCTCCAGTTCGGCGTTGGCGTCGCGGAGCGAACTCCGCATCCGGCCGATGGAAGCCACCATCCCGTTGAAGGCCCGGGTCAGGAAACCGATCTCGTCGGGGTACCGGACCGGGACGACGACGTCCAGCTTCCCCTCCTCGACCTGGCGCACGCCAGCCATCAGCCGTTCGAGGGGTTCCACGAGCCCGATCCGGAAGAAGGCGGGAAACACCATCAGGATGAGGACGACGCCACCGGCCATCCCCACCAGGATCCCGCCCCCCACGGTGCCGAGGTCGGCGTGGATTTCCCGCGCCGGGAACCCCACCCACAGGTCCCGCCCCCCCGACGGGGCCACGGTCACGAAGAAGGGGTGGCGGGAACCGTCAGGGGCCGTCAGGCGAGCGAGAAAACCCGGTCCGAGGAGGACCTTCTTGGCGTTCAGCACCTCGAGGGGGTCGCGGGACAATCCGGCGCGGTTGAAAACCGCCCGGCCCGTCACCCCGGCGTCGGACCCGCCCGGCCGCTCCACGACGAAGGCGACCGACACCGGGAACTCCCGGGGGTCCGCGGCCCGTCCGCGGTCGCAAAGGCTCGACGCCTGCCGGGCGTCGGGAGCGACCCGGTCGACGAAGCGCTCGGTGTGAAGGCTAACCAGGACCTGCCCCAGCGGCCCCACCACGGCGAAGAGGGTGACCAGCGGGCTGAGCAGGATCTTGGTTTTCAGGTTGCTGGAGGCGGGGGCGTAGTTGAGGTGCGTCAGCACGAAGGTGAAGACGAAGGCCAGGCAGCCCAGGCACAGGGAGAGGGTGTACGTGAGGTAGGACACCATCCGGAGGGGTGCCAGGACGCCGTGGAAGAGGAGCGCCCAGACCGCGAGCAGGAAGGGCAGGGCCAAGGCCAGGGCATAGGCGCGGGACATCCGGGCGGAGCCGCCGGACGGGCGGGCGATGCACTCCCAGGTCCCGGCGGACGACGGCGCCGCCGGCTCGCCGGGAGGGGGGACCCGCGAGAGCCGGACGGCCTTCCAGAGCAGGACCTGCACGCACCCCAGGAACTGCAGCACCAGGAGGGCGAGGTCCACGGCCCGCACGGTCACGAAACCGGGGCCGCTCGTCGGACAGAGGAGGACCTGCCCGACCCCGAAGGTCCCGATCAGCCACCCGGCGCCCCGCACCAGGCGGGTCTCCCGTTCGAGACCGGGAGAGGAACCCGGGAGGCCGCAGGCGAAACGGAGAAGGAACACCCCGCCGAGCAGCATGAACGTGTACTGCACCAGGTTCCAGCCGCTGAAGAAGGACGACGTCACCAGGAAGCCGGAGCCGGCCCAGCCGCTCCCGCAGGCGAAGTAGGCCGCCAGCAGCCGGTTGCCCGGCACCCTCCGACCCTGCTCCCGGAGCAGGATGCCGCCGATGGCCAGGCCGAGGGTGAACAGCACCAGGTAGAGGATGCTCTGGGCGTTGAGAACGACGTTGTCGCTGATGAGGTTCACGGCGGGGACCTCAGAACAGCTCGGTCCCCCAGAGGTCGTGGAGGTGAATGGCGCCCTCCAGGCGGCCTTCCGGGTCGGTGATGAACAGCGAGGTGATGCGGTTGCGCTCCATGATGGCCAGGGCCTGGGTGGCCAGTTCGTCCGCGGGGACGGTCTTCGGGTCGGGGGTCATGCACGAACCGGCCTCCCGGTCGAGGAGATCGGGGCAGCGCGCCAGGAGGCGGCGCAGGTCGCCGTCCGAGATGGCGCCCCGAAGGACCCCCTCCGCGTCGGTGACGGCGGTGATCCCCATGCGCTTGTCGGACATGACGAAGACGACGTCCCGCATGCGCGTGTCGAGACGGACCCCCGGGACGGCCTCCCCCGTGCGCATGAGGTCCCGGATGCGCAGGAAACGCTTCCCCAGCTTCCCGCCGGGGTGAAGGGCCGCGAAGTCGTCCACCCGGAACCCCTTGCGCACGGAGAGCGCCACCGCGAGGGCGTCCCCCAGGGCCAGGGAGGCCGAGGTGCTGGCGGTGGGGGCCAGGCCCAGCGGGCAGGCCTCCCGGGCGACCCCGGCGTCGAGGCAGACCTCGGCGGCGCGGCCCAGGCTCGATTCGGGGCACCCCGACAGGACCAGGAGGGGAATGTCCAGCCGCTTGAGATACTCCACCACCCGGAGGATCTCCGCGGTTTCGCCGGAGTGGGAGAGCGCCACCACCACGTCCCCCCGGCACAGCATGCCCAGGTCCCCGTGGATGGCTTCCGCCGGGTGCATGAACAGCGAGGGCGACCCGGTGCTGGCGAAGGTGGCGGCCAGCTTGCGGGCGATGATGCCCGACTTGCCCATTCCGGTGGTCACGATGCGTCCCCGGCACTGCTCGAGGAGGTCCACGGCCCGCACGAAACGCCCGTCCAGCCGGTTTCTCACCGTCAGGATGGCTTCCGCCTCCACCTGCAGCACTTCGCGGGCGATCTCCAGGCTCATGGCGCTCCTCCCCTGTGGTGACGTCACCCCGCCGCCGGCGCATAACCCGCGCCGCGGTTCGGGATGAAGGGCCGCCGAAAGGCGATTCGCCGCCCTTCGCTCGCAATCGGGGCTCCGGGGCCCTCCTTGCCCGGGATCGCGCGGTCTTCGCTCCCGGCCCTGAAGCGCTACTTTACCCCAACCGGCCCTTCCCTGCAACCCCGACGGGCGCTCCCGGCGATTCCGATTCGCTTCGGGGCCCGGGCCGGTCCCCGGTCCGCTTCCTGTGCCTCAAGTCACGTGAGCGAAAGATTGTTCCGCCGTGGAGAAAAGTTGTTTCGCTCCGGCTGGAGGCTCGGGTATAATCCGCTCCTCAATGAATTGCACGCGTGAAGGGGAAAGATGAAAACCGATCGCAAGCCACTGTCAGGGATGTTCTGGATCGCCGCGGTCCTCCTGGCCTCCGTCCCGCTTCTGCCCGCGAACCCGCTCCCGGGTGAGGACGCCGGCGTCCTCACGCTGGAGCAGGCCATCGCCCAGGCGATCGCGAACAACCGGGAGGTCAGGATCTCCGGTCTCGAAGCGGAGAAGGCCCACGAGAAGACCCAGGCTTTCCGCACCCACTTCTTCCCGACCATCAACTTCCGCGCGACCGGCTCCCAGCAACTGGCGCCCATCGAGTTCTTCTTCCGGCAGGGGGTGTTCGGGGAGATCGACGGGCGGCCCGTGCCCTCGGAGGACACCTACCTGAGCACCGCGCGGGTCCCCACGCTGGTCCTGCAGGCGGACGTCCAGCAGCCCCTCACCCAGCTTTACCGGTTGAAACTCAACGTGAAGGCCCTTCGCAAGGGGGAGGAGATCGCCCGGCAGGACGTCCGGCTGAAAACCCAGGACCTGGTGAAGAGCACCAAGCTCGCCTACTGGGGGATCGCCCAGGCCCAGAGCGGGATCCGGGCCCTGGAGGAGACCCTGCGCCTCTACCGGGAACTGGACCGCCTGACCCAGGACTACCTGGCGCAGGAAGTCGTCCTCAAGGCGGACGCCCTGCAGGTGCAGGCCGCGCTGGCGAAGACCGAGTACGACCTCCAGTGCCTGCGCGACACCCAGGCCACGGGAAAGGAGCAGCTGAACCTCCTCCTGGGCCGCGACCCCATGACGCCGTTCAGCGTGGAGGAGGCCCCCGCCCCCACCACCTTCGAGACGGACCCCGAAGCCGCCCGCCGGACCGCGCTCGAGCAGCGGGCCGAGGTGGCGAAGGCGAAACTCCAGATCGAGCAGGCGGAACTGGACCGCCGGGCCAAGAAGGCGGAGTACATCCCCGACCTGGGCGTGGGCCTTCAGGCCATGCGGCTGATCAACTACGACGAGATGCTGCCGAAGAACATGATCGGCCTGGGGCTGGTCTTCAGCTGGGAGATCTGGGACTGGGGCCGGAAGAAACGGGAGCTGGGCGAGAAGGACCGGACCATCTCCCAGGCCCGTCTCGCCCTCCGGGAGACCTCGGACACGGTGGTGGTGGACGTCAACGACAAGTTCCGGAAGGTCCGCCAGAACCGCCTCCTGCTGGAGAGCGCGAGGCTGGCCCGGGAGACGGCGGCCGAGAACCTGCGGGTGGTCTCGAACCGGTACAAGGTGGAGGCGGCCCTGCTCAAGGACACCCTCCAGGCGCAGTCGGACCTCGAAAATGCCAATAACGCCTGGCGGGACGCCGTCATCGCCTTCTGGACGGCCCGGGCGGAATTCGAAAAAGCGCTGGGTGAGGAAAAATGAAAATGAAACGCGTGTTCTTGACGGCAGTGATCCTGGCGGCGGCCTGCGGTGCGGCCTGCCGGAAACAGGAAGTGGTGGGCAGCCGCTCCCCGGTGATCGTGACGGTTCAGTCGGTGGGGACGTACACCGCCACCGAGGGAATCCGCCGCTTCTCCGCCTCCATCGTCCCCCAGAGCCAGGTCAGCGTGGCCTTCAAGGTGGGCGGCTACGTGGAGGATATCCTGCGGATCGGGGGCCACCTGGCCCAGGAAGGGGACTTCGTGTCCAGGGGCCAGGTCCTGGCCCGGGTCCGGCAGTCGGACTACCAGGTGAAGGTCCGGCAGGCCCAGGCCCAGGTGGCGGCGGCCGCCAAGACCATCCAGACCGCCAAGGCCCAGCTGGACCAGGCCCTGGCCGCCCAGGACAAGGCGCGGAGCGACTTCCGGCGCGCCGAAGCTCTTTACGCCACCCAGAGCCTGGTCCGGCCCGACTTCGACGCGGCAAAGGCGCAGCTCGACGCGACGACCGCCCAGGTGGCGGCCGCCCGCTCCCAGGTGGAAACGGCGGAGCAGAACCTGTCCGCCGCCGAGGCCCAGGAAGCCGAGGCGAGGATCGCCCTCGGCGACAGCACCCTGGCCGCCCCCGTCAGCGGGCTGGTCCTCAAGCGGAACGTGGAGATCGGCCTTTTGGCGGCCGCCGGGACCCCCGCCTTCGAGATGGCCGACATCGGCACGGTGAAGGCGGTTTTCGGCGTGCCCGACAACGAACTCCCCAAGGTGAAGCTCGGGATGGAGCTGGCCCTCCAGGTGGAAGTGCTTCCGGGGGAAGGGATCACCGGCAAGGTGACCGCCATCTCCCCCGCCGCGGACCCCAAGACGAGGGTCTTCAGCGTGGAGGTCACCATCGCGAACCGCAAGCAGCAGCTCAAGCCGGGAATGATCGTGTCGGTGAGCCTCTCGGGCGAGGAGCCGCAGGCCCAGACCGTCGCCGTGATCCCGCTCGCCTCGGTGATCCGCTCCAAGGAAGACCCCGGGAAGTACGCGGTGGCCGTCCTGGACGGCAACTCCGACCAGGGAACGGTCCGGTTCCGGACCATCCGCCTGGGGGACATCTACGGGAACCAGGTGGCGGTCCTCGACGGCGTCAAGCCCGGGGAGCGGGTGGTCGTCTCCGGCGCCCAGCAACTGATGGACGGGCAAAGGGTGCAAGTGATGAAGTGAGGGGCTGGAATGCCAACCATTCTGACCTGCGGCCCCTATCGCTTCTTCTTCTATTCAGGAGATGGCGATGAGCCTTGTCGTGTTCATGCTGAAAGAGATAACCAAAAAGCGAAATAACGGCGACGGCATTCATTGGCCTGATTTGGATGAAGATATCAGTTTGGAGAACATTCTGATAGGAAAACCCTCTCTTGAGAGTTCCCGCTCTTTGCAGCTCTGGCTGAAAAGGCGTGGAAAACCGAATGAGCTCAAACAATGAGTGATGGAGACCAAAGTACCGATTCTCCATTCTGGATTCTGGATTCTGAATTCTGAATTCTGAATTCAATAAAAGGACTAACCACATGTCGCACGGGAAAACCGATCAGGAGCACGTTCAGAGCACCCACAACACCGCCCGGTTCTGCGTGGAGAAACGCCACGTCTCCTGGGTGCTTCTGCTCTTCGTCTTCGCCTGGGGGATTTACGGCTACCTCAACATGCCCGAGCGGAAGGACCCCGTCATCCCCGTCCTCCAGGCGGTGGCGGTGACGGCCTGGCCGGGGGCCGACGCCGAGAAGGTGGAGCAGCTCGTCACGCGGAAGGTCGAGGAGCAGATGGCCCAGAACGCCAAGGTGGAGAAGATCGAGTCGATCTCCCGCACCAACCTCTCCATCGTCTACGTGACCCTGGAGGACTACGTCAAGGACTCCGCCAAGGAGTTCGACGACATCAAGCTGCGCCTCGACGGCATCACGGACCTGCCCCAGGGGTGCCAGCCCGTCAACTTCATCCGCGACTTCGGCGACACCGCCGCCCTGATGCTCACCGTGGCCAGCCCCAAGGCCGACGACACCGAGATTTCCATCCGCGCGAAGAACATCGAGGAGTCCCTGCGCCGCGTCCGGGCGGAGCACGACACGGACCCCGGCCGCCGGCCCGCCGCGGTGGTCTTCTGTTTCCCCGCCAGCATCAACTCGCGGGTGATCCGGGACTTCCTCGAGAGGGCCTCCGAGTTCCTGCGGGGTCAACCCGACGTCGGAAGCATCCGGTTCGTGGAAGGCGTCGGTTTCGCGGGGGTCGATGTGATGACCACCCTCGACGACAAGGCCCTCGAACTGGCCGTCCAGAAGTTCCTCAACGAACGCGTGAAGATCGCCGAGGCCCACCCCGACTGCTGGGCCCCCATCCTGGTCCGGGACCCCGCCGAGACGAAGAAGCTCCTCCAGGGCGTGGCGGGCGACAAGTACAGCTACCGCGAGATGGACGACTTCACCGACCTCATGCAGAAGTCTCTCAAGACCATCGAGATCGTCTCCAAGGTCGACCGCTCCGGCACCCTCGACGAACAGGTCCTGCTGCAGTACTCCCAGGAGCGCCTGGCATCCTACGGGGTCAAAGCCGGAAACCTCAAGGACATCCTGGCCGCCCGGAACTCCTTCGTCCCCGGCGGCGAAATCAACACCCGGGACAAGGTGGTGGGCATCACCCCCTCCGGCGAGTTCAAGAACGAAAAGGAACTGAACGACGTCGTCATCGGCGCCAACCCCGACGGCTCGCCCGTCTACCTCCGGGACGTGGCGGTGGTGACCCGCGGCTACGACATGCCGCCCCGTTTCCTCAATCATTACACCCGCCGGGACGCCCAGGGGAACTGGACCCAGACCCGCGCCATCACGCTGTCCATCCAGATGAAGGAGGGGGAGAAGATCGGGCTCTTCGCGGAAGAGGTGGACGCCAAGCTGGAGGAACTGCGGAAGATGCTCCCCCCGGACCTGGTCTTCGCCCGGACCTCCGACCAGCCCAAGCAGGTGGAGGAGAACGTCGAGCTGTTCATGCGAAGCCTCTGGGAAGCCATCATCCTGGTGGTGGTGGTGTCCTTCATCGGCTTCTGGGAGTGGCGCTCCGCCATCCTCATGGCCATCGCCATCCCCATCACCCTGGCCATGACCTTCGGGATGATGTTCGTGCTGGGACTCGACATCCAGCAGGTGTCCATCGCCACCCTGATCATCGCCCTGGGCCTGCTGGTGGACGACCCGGTGGTGGCGGGGGACTCCATCAAACGCGACATGGGCATCGGCAACCCGCCCGTGGTGGCGGCGTGGCTGGGGCCCACGAAACTGGCCACGGCCATCCTCTACGCCACCATCACCAACATCGTGGCCTACCTGCCCTTCCTCATGCTGCCGGGGTCCACCGGGGAGTTCCTCTTCTCGCTCCCCATGGTGTTGACCTGCTCACTGGTGGCCTCCCGTGTCGCCTCCATGACCTTCATCCCGATGCTGGGCTACTACCTCCTCAAGCCCAAGCTGGAAAAACCCGTCGAGGAACGGCGGAAAGCCGGTTTCGCGGCCTTCTACTTCCGCCTGGGACGGGCCGCCATCCGCCATCGCTGGGTCGCCCTCCTCCTCTCCTTCGGCGTCCTGGCCGCCGGGGTTTTCTTCGCGTCCCAGCTCAAGACCATGTTCTTCCCCAAGGACCAGTCCTTCCTCTCCTACGTGGACGTCTGGCTGCCCGAGGACGCTTCCTTCGAGTCCACCCTCACCAAGACCCAGCAGGTGGAGAAGGCCGTCGGCGAGATCTTCGCCCAGTTCGGGAAGGACCACGCGGAAAACGGCAAGCCCCGGGAGGTGCTCAAGTCCATGACCACCTTTGTCGGGGGCGGCGGCCCCCGGTTCTGGTACTCGGTGAGCCCCGAGATGCAGCAGCTCAACTACGCCCAGATCATCATCGAGGTTTTCCACAAGGAGGACACCGAGGAGCTGGCCGCCCTGCTCCAGCAGGGGGTCCCCGCGCGGGTGCCGGGCGCCCAGATCGACGCCCGGCAGCTGGAGACCGGCTCGGTGGTGGGCCTGCCCATCGCCATCCGCCTCTCCGGGATGGAGATCGACATGCTCCGGGGCCTCGCCGAGCGGCTGAAGGCCCTCTTCCAGGACGTCCCCGGCGTGGACCGCGTCCGCGACGACTGGGGCGCCGAGAGCTTCGCGCTGGACATTCAGGTCAACACCGACCGGGCCAACCTGGCGGGGATCACCAACGTGGACGTGGCCGCCTCTTCCGCGGCCGCCATGAGCGGGCTCCCGGTCAGCACCCTGCGGGAAGGCGACAAGCAGATCCCCATCGTGGCCCGGCTCCGGGACGCCGAGCGGCTCACCATCGAGGACATGCGGAACCTCTACGTCTACTCCTCCATCTCCACCAACCACGTCCCGCTTCGCCAGGTGGCGACGGTGGACTACAAGCTCCGCACCGAGAAGTTCCGGCGCCGCAACCAGTTCCGCACCGTCACCGTCTACTGCGCCCCGGTCAAGGGGGTGCTCCCGTCGGAGATCATGGCGTCCGCCGCGCCGAAACTGGCCGAATTCGAGAAGAGCCTCCCGAGCGGGTACTTCGTGGAAATCGGGGGGGAGAAGGAGTCCCAGGACGAAGGCTTCACCAACCTGACCATCGTGCTCTGCATTTCCTTGATCGCCATTTACATGGCCCTGGTCTTCCAGTTCAAGAACGCCATCAAGCCCTTCGTGGTGTTCGCCGCCGTCCCCTACGGGATGGTGGGGGCCTTCGCGGCCCTCTTCGCCACCAGCACCCCCTTCGGTTTCATGGCCTTCCTGGGGATCATCAGCCTGATCGGCGTCATCGTGAGCCACATCATCGTGCTCTTCGACTTCATCGAGGAGAAGCGGGAGGAGGGGGAACCCCTGCAGCAGGCCCTCCTGGACGCGGGCATCATCCGGTTGCGGCCGGTGCTCATCACCGTGGGCGCCACCGTCATCGCTCTCTTCCCCCTGGCCATGCACGGCGGGCCGCTCTGGCAGCCTCTCTGCTACGCCCAGATCGGCGGGCTGCTCATCGCCACCCCCATCACGCTGGGTTTGGTGCCGGTCCTCTACGCCATCTGCGTGCTGGACCTGAAGATCCTGAAGTGGGAAGGGCCCGTGGAAGCCGAGGAGCACCACCACCGGCGCCACGGCCACGCCGCCGCGCCCCCGCCGGTGCCGGAGGGTTAGGCTCGTTCGTCCGCGTCGTCCCGACGCGGACGCCTGTTCTCTCAGCTTGATTTCTATGCCCCCGCGCCGGTTCGTACGCGTCGTCCCGACGCGGACAACTGTTCCCTCAACTTGATCTCCCCGCCCCCGCGCCGGTTCGTACGCGTCGTCCCGACGCGGACAACTGTTCCCTCAACTTGATTTCCCCGCCCCCGCGCCGGGACGGCGCGTGCGAACCGCTCAGAACCGCAGCGACAGGCAGCTCAGCCCGCCGTCCATCTTCCGGTACTCGGACATGTCCAGTTCGATCACGCTGCAGCCCAGGCCTTGAAGGGCGTCCCTCAGGCGCGGGTACCCGGACGCCACCAACACCTGATCGTTGACCCGCAGGCAGTTGGCGGCGTAGCTTTCCGCGGGGACGGGACGCACCCGCTCGAAGCGCCGCAGTTCGGGGTGATCCGCCAGGTCGTCGATCACCACCAGGCGGTTGTCGCCCAGCCAGGACAGGCCGCTCTTGAGGTGCAGGATCCCCCGGACGCCCCGGATGTCCACGGTGGCCGAGGTGTAGCCCTCCTCCGCCAGGAAGCCGGCCAGCTGCCGGGCCCCCTCGGCGTTCGTCCGGGCCGAGATTCCGATGAGGACGTGCCGTCCCGCCTCGCAAACGTCGCCGCCGTCCACGGCGCCGGGGGCGGTGATCGCGCGGGACCGGGTGAAGAAGCGCTCGACCGCCGGCCGGATCCCCTCGACTTCGCCCTCCCGGCTGGGGGCGCCGGGGCGCGTGAAGATGGCGCAGCCCGGGACGAGGACAGCCGTGTCCTCGACGAAAGTGGCATCGGGGTGGCGGGGGTCGGGTTCCAGCCGGGTCAGGGTCAGTCCGCACCGCTCGAGGGCCTCACTGTAGCGGGCGTGCTGTTCCAGGGCCTTCTCGATGTCGGGTGCGCCGAGCCCGGCGGTGGTGAGACCGTCGGCGAAACCGGGCGCCGGGGGGCGGACAATGGCGTTGTTGAACATGGGGATTCTCCTCTGGCAATGGGTAATAGCCGATGAACCGGGTCCCCTGGCAACTTCCGGGGACGCGGCGGGACCGAACGGTGCATTCTATCATGCCACACTCCCGGGTCGAACGGGTTCTGCTTCTGGCGGGCGGCGGCTTGACGCCGCTCCGGCCGTGTCGGCTCGACGGCGTGGGGGAAAGGCCACCCTGTATGCGGGGGTTGCGCCGGGGCGACTCGGGTGACTGTATCCCGCGCAAGCTGAAGCTTGCGCCACCACTTACGCTGTGGTACAGTCTTTGCCGGCCGTGTCAGAGCCGGACAGTGGAGGAGAAGCGGTCCGGTCGAACACGGAATCCCTGAAAAGGAAAACCCATGTCCCGGTCCGTCGTCAGCGTGATCCGTTCCTCCCCCGCCACCGTCTTCGCGGACATTGCCGAGGCCTGCGCGCAGGCCGGCATGGCCGAGGCCCTGCCGCCCGGGGCGACCGTCATTCTCAAAGACAACATTTCCTGGCATTTCCCCTACCTTTCCGCCAACACCACGCCCTGGCAGCTCGAGGGGACCGTCCGGGCGCTGAAAGCCCTGGGGCGGGACGACCTCGTCACCGTCCACAACAACACGGTGGTCACCGACCCCTACAAGGGCGGGCGGCTGAACAAGCTGACGCCCATCTACGAAAAGCACGGCATCGAGGAACGGTTCAACTTCGACCGGAAGGACATCCGGTGGGTGCCCTACGCGCCGAAGACGCCGACCCTGGCGCTGCACAAGATCTACCCCGGGGGGATCCACATCCCGGAGTACTTCGTCGGCAAGAGCATCCTCCACCTGCCCACGGTGAAGACCCACATCTACACCACCACCACCGGCGCCATCAAGAACGCCTTCGGCGGCCTGCTCAACACCCGCCGGCACTACACCCACTCCTGGATCCACGAGACCCTGGTGGACCTCCTGGCCATCCAGAAAGAGATCCACGCCGGGATCTTCTGCGTGATGGACGGGACGATCTGCGGTTCCGGCCCCGGCCCCCGCACCATGCAGCCCGTGGAGAAGGGCCTCTTCCTCGCCTCGGCGGACTCCGTGGCCATCGACGCCGTCGCCGCGAAGCTCATGGGTTTCGACCCGCTCGCCATCCCGTACATCCGCCTGGCCCACGAGCGCGGCCTCGGGGTGGGCGACCCGTCGGGCATCGACATCCGGGGGGTCGACGTCTCGGGCATGAACTTCGGGTTCCGGGTCGGGGACAACACCGCCAGCAAGGTGGGACACCTGCTCTGGTTCAGCCCCCTCAAGCGCATACAGTGGCTCTGTTTCCACACGCCGCGGGTCTACCTCTTCGTCTTCGGGTCCTACTTCTACCACGATTTCCTCTGGTGGCCGGTCAAGGGGCGCAAGATCCAGAGGAGGTTGCGGAAGGACAGCGCCTGGGCGCGGTTCTTCGATTCCTACCCGGACCCGCCCGCGCCCCCGCCCGCCCCGTGAACCGGGGCAGGCCACCCGTCCGGGTGCGCCGTCCCCCCCGGGCGAATTCGAAAAAGAGGGGGTTGACCACAACGCATCTGGTATAATCGGTTTTGCGACATGCGTGGAGCGGGGGACCCCCCGGAAGGGAGCGGGTGAAGGGCCGGACGGAGGTCGTTCATGGTCGTTTCAGCGCAGGGGCTCAGACGTGCGGCGAGTGGCCGGGGGAGGCGCCTGTGAGGGGACCGGCGGCGGCGACCGCACCTCAGCGGCAACGGCGGCTCATCGCGGCGGCGCTGGGGCTCGTGCTCCTGGCCGCCGTCGGGGCCCTCCCGGCCCAGACGCCGTACACCCGGACCTTCTCGACCCGGGAGGGCCTGATCCAGTACTCCGCGTCCATCATCGTGCAGGACGAGCGGGGCTACCTCTGGTTCGGCACGGAGTCGGGCCTCTCCCGCTTCAACGGCAGCAGCTTCCACAATTTTTCCTACCGGAACGGTTTCGTGAACGCCCCCGTGATCAGCCTCCTGGCGGCGGGGCCCGACGTTTACGCGGTCTCCACCACGGGGGACGTCTTCAGGGCGGACTTCGACGTGATGCGGAAACTCCCCGTCCAGGGCAAGGTCCTGTACCTGTTCAAGGACACCCACGAAGCCGTCTGGCTGCTCGCCACCGACCGCATCGCCCGCCTCGACGGGTCGAAGAGCTTCCCCCGCCCCGCACTGGGACGCGAGGTGGGAGAGAGTGAGCCGCAGAGCGTCAAGTTCCAGGAAACCCTCTTCCTCTCCATCGGGGAGAACCTCTACATCTTCGACGGGGACCGCGGCCTGGTGCCCTATTTCCGTTTCCCCACCCGGGTCATGGACCTCCTGGCGCTGCCGGACGGCCGGCTGGGGGTGGTCCTGGAGCACAGCTGCGAGGCGCTCGAGCCCATCGGGACCACCGTCACCTTCTACAAGCCCGAGGAAGGCACCCGCCTGACCTGCGGGTCCACCGACGGCGAATCCGTCTGCCTGGCCACCGACCGCGGGCGGCTGGTCATCCTGCGGGAGGGGAAGGTCCGGGCCCTCTCCTCCGGGCTGCCCGACAACTCGGTGATGGACGTGCTCTACGATTACGAGGGAAACCTGTGGGCCGGGCTGGACAGCGGGGGCGTCCTGCTGCTGCCCCGGACCAAGTTCCTCTCCTTCACCGCCCGGGACGGGGTGGGCACCGGCGACGTGTTCTTCGTCTCCGTCGACCGCGGCCGGGGAGGGATCTGGGCCGGGACCCGCAACGGCGGGATCTGTCACATCGACGACGCCTACGCGGTCCACCCGTGGACGGAGGCCAGGGGGTTGCCCTCCAACAAGGTCCGCGGGTTTTACATGACCGCGTCCAACGACCTCCTCGTGGGGACCGTGAACGGGATCGGCATCATCCGCCCCGACGACACCCTTCGACGGCTGCCGTTCTCCGAGGGCAAGACCTTCCGCGCCTTCGCGGAGTGCCCCGACGGCTCCCGGATCGCCGGGGGCGCCGACGGCGAGATCTACCGCCTGGACGACTCCCCGGCCGGCGGAAAGCTCTGGCTGAAACTGCCCATCCGAACCCTCATCCGCAAGATGGTCTGGTTCGGGGGGAGCCTGTTCGTGCTGACGGTGCGCGGGCTGTACATCTACGACGGACGGACGCTCGCGTCGAAACCCGAGTTCGAGGGCACCGAGATCTGGGACTGCGTCGAGTCCGACCCGCGGACCCTGTGGTTCGCCGCCGGCGACAAGGGGGCCTGGGTGCTCCGGGACGGCGCCTGGACGCGCCACGCGCCGGCGATGATGGCCGGCGGCCGGATCTTCGACGTCGACCGGGGCCCCGACGGCCGGATCTACTGCGCCTCGGACATCGGTCTCTTCCGTTTCGACGGCCGCGCATGGTCCCGGTTCGACACCCGCACCGGGCTGGCCTCCGAGGTCATCTACCACCTGGGCTTCGACGTCGCCGGCCGTCTGTGGGTGGGGACGGACCTGGGGCTCAACCTCCTGTCGAACGACAAGGTCCTGTTCCATTTCGATTTTCGTGACGGCCTCGCCGACAACGAGTGCAACGGGAACGGCTTCCTGTCGGACCTGAGGGGGAACGTCTGGTTCTGCACCATGGGCGGGATCTCCACCATCGACCCCCGGCGGATCGCCATGAACCGGCACCCTCCCCGCCTCTGCCTGGCCGACGTGGAGGTCAACGGGGCCTCGCTCCGGCGCTTCTTCTCCGACCGGGACGCCACCCCCCCCCGGCCGGAAGAATTCGACAACGACCGGAACTCCCTGAAATTCCGGTTCGACGGCCTCAGTTACGCCAGCGGGGAGCGCCTGCGCTACCACTACATCCTGGATGGCTACGACACGGCCTGGACCGGCCCCACCACCGAGCGGGTGGCTTCCTACCCGCGCCTCCCCCCCGGCAGCTACACGTTCCGGGTGAGGTGCCTCAACAGCGACGGCACCGCGTCCGGGATCGTGTCGTTCCCCTTCGCCATCCGGCCGTCCATCTGGCAGCGGACCTGGGTCCGCGTCCTGATCGGCTGCCTGGCGCTCGGGACCGTCTTTCTCCTCTTCCACTTCCGTCTGCGTGCGGTCCGGAGGCAGAAAGAGAGGCTCGAGGAACTGGTGGCCCTGCGCACCAGCGAGCTGGCCGACGCCAACCGGGAGCTGGTGCAGTTGTCCATCACCGACCCGCTCACGGGCCTGTTCAACCGCCGGTTCTTCCAGCGGAAGGTGCAGGAGGACGTGGCCCTCTCCCTCCGCCAGTGGCGGCACAAGATGGAATCCTCCGGGCTCTGCCCGGACCTCGGTTTCTTCATGATCGACATCGACCACTTCAAGCGGCTCAACGACAACCTGGGCCACGAGGCCGGCGACGAGGTCCTCCGCCAGATCAGCCAGCGCTTCCGGGAGACGGTCCGGATCAGCGACACCCTGGTGCGTTGGGGGGGCGAGGAGTTCCTCCTCCTCTCGAAGGAGAACACCCCCTCCCAGGCGGCCACCCTGGCCGAGCGACTCCGGGAGGTGGTGGGGACCGCCCCCTTTGTCACCGACGGGAAGCCCGTCAGCTTGACGGTCTCCATCGGCTTCTGCACCTTCCCCTTCCTCGCCGCCGACCCGCTGGCCTTCGGATGGGAAGCGGTGGTCCAGGTGGCGGACCAGCTCCTCTACCGCGCCAAGCGCCACGGGCGAAACCGGTGGTACGGGATTCGCTCCAACCGCCCCTCGCTGACCCCCGGCCAGGCCGTCCTCGTCCGGGAGAACATCGACCAGGCCGCGCAGGCGGGCCTGGTGACCCTCCTGGAAAGGGACCCGTCGGAACGTGTCTCTGAAGAAAGTTCTTCGTCGCCATGAACCGGACGTTTGCACGCGCCGTCCCGGAAAAGCGCCGTCTCCGCTCATCGTAAATCGGCCGGACGCCTTCGCCAGTCTCCGACCTCCGGTCTCCTGTCTTCTTTCTCCTGCCATTTTCGTTCGTGTGGTTCGTGTGGTTCGTGGTTCAATTTCCGTGTATTTCGGGGTTCAATCTCCTGTCCATCCGTGTTCATCCGTGGTTTTTTCCCGCTTTTCCCGGGAGCGGCACAAATCTGTTGCGCCCTCTGGAGAATCAAATTACAATGAACTCAAGGTTCCGAAGCTCGATGAAATTGTTACCCAAAACACTGAAAATGAAGCTGGTGTGCGGCGCGCTCCTGGCGGCCGCCGTCGTGGCGGCCCTCCTGTGGCGACGCCTCTCCGTGGTCCCCGGCCCCGTCGACCCCTGGCAGGGCGCCGCGTGGAGGGCCTCCCCGCCGGCGGAGGGCCCCGCCCGGCCCGTCCTGTGGCTGAACAACGACGCCGTACGGGCCGGCGCGACATTCGCGGGGCGGACGGTCCTGGCCGGCGAGATGGGGCTCCTGGTCCGCGAGCCCGGCGCCGCGGACTTCCGCCGCCTCACGGTGGCGGACGGCCTCCCCGGCGGACGGGTGGAGGCCGTGGCCCCCCTCGGGGACCGGCTCCTGCTCGGCCTGGGCATGGGTGGCCTCGCCCGGTGGGACGGGACGCGCTTCGAGGCCCTCGACCTCCCGCCCCTGCGCGAGGACACCGTCTCCTCGCTGGCCCCCACGGGCGCGGGGAGCGTCCTGGCGGCCACGCGCAAGGGCTTTCTCGTGGACGTGCGCCCCGGAGACTACCGCTTCGTCCCCACCCCCGGCATCCCCCCCGCCTCGTACGCCTGTGCCCTCCCGCTCGAGAATGGCGTGCTGGTGGGCACCTTCCAGCACGGGCTCTACCGCGGAGACGGCGGGCAGTTCCGCCGGATCCTGCTCAACCAGCGGCCGTTCCGGATGGTCACCTCCCTCTGCGCCCTGGGCAACGGGGAAGTTCTGGCGGGCACCGACGCCGGCCTGTACCACCTGGACGCCCGGGGCGAGGCCCTCGGCGCCTACTTCCCGGACCGCATCGTGGAGCACGTGAACGCCCTCGACGGCCGGATCCTGTGCGCCTGCAAGGAGGACGCCCTCTACGTCGCCTCCCTCGCCGACTGGCTGGGGGGCCGCCGGACCTTCCGCAGTGTTCGGGCCCCGGGGTACGTGAACGGCAGCTTCGCCGGCGACGGCATCATCGTCCTGACCTCCGCCGGGGCCTACCGCCTGACCGAGAACCGGGGCGGGCCCGGCCTCGGGCGCCTGGCCACCCCCGCGGGCGAACTAGCCCTCTCCTCGGTGATCAGCCTGGCGGCGGGAAGCGGGGGCGCCCTCTTCCTGGGCTACTTCCACGGCGGGGTCGAGGAACGCGCTCTCGACGGGAGCGCCCCGCGCCCCCTGGCCATGCCCGAGATCCTGCACGCCAACTGCCTGACGGAGAAGGCGGGGACCCTCTGGATCGGCACCCCCCAGGGGCTCTTCAAGCGGACCGCCGCGGGGATCGCCGCCGTCGGCGCGAAGGAGAGCCCCCTCCTGAGGGCCTCCGTCAACTTCGTCCTCCCCTTCGGGGGGCCGGTCACGGCCGTCTGCCACGCGGAGGGGCTGAGCATCCTGGCGGGCCGGGACGAGTACCTCATCTACGCCCGCCAGGGGCTCCCGTCCAACCGGGTCCTCTGCGCGGCGGGAACGGAGACGAAACTCTTCGTGGGGACCCAGGCGGGGCTCGCCCAGCTGGGCGCGGAGAAGGTGGACAGGGTCTACCAGACCGGCACCTCGCCCCTGCGGGTGAACTGGGTCACGGCCCTGTTGAACACTCCGAGGGGAACCGTCATCGGTACCTATGGAGGCGGTGTGCAGCTCGTGACCCCGGAAGGCGAGTGGGCGGAGTTCACCGGCATCGGCGGCCGGCTCTACGTCAACCCGAACGCCCTCTGTCTCGCCGGGGACCGGCTGCTCGTCGGCACCCTCAACGAGGGACTCGTGGCGCTGG
The DNA here is from genome assembly GCA_018001935.1 of Acidobacteriota bacterium. NCBI lineage: Bacteria > Pseudomonadati > Acidobacteriota > Acidobacteriota bacterium. The sequence continues at coordinate 15,175 of JAGNHB010000061.1, read as the reverse complement.
ACCTCGACACCCGAAAAGCGTGCAAGTGCCGGGCGGTGCTTCCGTCCCGTAATGTGCAGGCCGTCCTCTGCGCGGGAAACGCCCTCTACGCGGCGACCGACGCGGGGGTCGCCCTTTTCCCGGATTACAAGGCCATCCTCGGATCGGAGTAACATCATGAGGCGAATCGGCACCCTTCTCGTCCTGGCCGCCGCCGCGGCCTGTTTCGCCGCCGCCGACGCGGGGGTCCTCATCCCCTCGTCCGTCAAGGCCACCCCGGACCCGGCCATCCTCAGCGTCGAGGAATTCGACGTCCGCATCCGGGTGGACCACCACCTGGCGAAGGTGAACCTTGTCCAGGTCTACGCCAACCACACCGACAAGATCCTGGAAGGGACCTACCTCTTCTCCTTCCACCCGGACGCCTCCGTCAGCGACTTCGCCATCTGGGACGGCATGACGCGCATCCCGGGGATCATCCTGGAAAAGCGGCGGGCGGCGGAGATTTACCAGGACCTCGCCTCCCAGGCCATCGACCCCGGCCTGGTGCAGTCGGGGGGGAGTGACGAGCCCTCCGACATCGGCTCCACCGGGTTCCGCGTCAAGGTGGCCCCGATCCCGCCCTGGGGGTTCAAGCGGGTGGAACTGGAATACCAGCAGGCCCTGCGGACGGCCGGCGGGTCGATTTCGCTGGTCCTTCCCCTCCAGAGCCGGGTGTGGGGCGCCCTGACCGTCCGGAAGCTGACGGTGACGGTGCGGATCGAGGAGGACGGCCCGCTGAACGACCTCCGGGTCGGCTCCGCCGCCTACCCCTTCCAGGTGACCACGGAGGGCGGAGCCACGGTCGGCCGCTTCACGGGCGAGAACGTCAAGCTCTCCGAGGACCTGAAAATCGCCTGGACGGTGGAGACCGGGCAACCCCGGTCCACCTTCCTGGCCTGCCGGGGTGAGGAGGGGCCGGAACCGCCCTCCATCGAGCGGCCCCTGAACCTCCCCCCCGACCGGGACGGCTACTTCTTCCTCGAGCACCTCCTCCCGAAGACCGCCGGGAAACGGGCGCCCGTCTCCCTCGTCCTGGTGGTGGACACCTCCCTCTCCATGTGGTGGGGCAAGCTCGGCGCCGTCGACGCCTGCCTGTCCACCGTCACCGAGGCCCTCACACCCGAGGACCGCTTCAACCTGGTGCTGGCCAACGACAAGGCGACGCCCGTCTTCCCCTCCCCCGTCCCCGCCACGCCCGAGAACGTCAAGAAGGCCCTGGACGCCTTCGGCGCCGCCTTCCTCTCCGGCGGCACCGACCCCGTCCCCGCCCTGCGGGACGGGCTCAAGCAGCTGGACAACGCGCCCCACAAGGACCGCTACCTGGTTCTCCTGGGCGACTGGGTGCCCACGGTGGGGAACCTCACCAACGCCCGGGTCCTCCAGGCCGTGGATCCCCTTCTCGCGGGCCGGTCGGTCCGCATCTGCAGCCTCCTGGTCGGGGACGACGCCAACCGCGCCCTGGCGCAGCAACTGGCGCTCAGGACGAGCGGCGAGGTCTTCTTCTTCGGCGAGCGCATCGACATCGACGAGGAGATCAAGCTCTTCGCCTCCCACCTCGGGAACAGCCCCTACACCGGCCTGGCCCTGGATGCCGACCCGGCCTTCTTCAACCGCGTCTACCCGGTGAAGGCGCCCGCCGTCTTCGCCGAGGCCTCCACCACCTGGGTCGGGCGTTATGCCAAACCCGGGAAGACCGCCCTCCGCGTGAAGGGCCGACGGCCCTCCGGGGAGGCCTACGCCGAAACCGCCGCCGTGACCCTGCCGGAGGAGGACCGGGCCCACCCCATGGTCCCCCGTCTCTGGGCGCGGGCGCGCATCGACTACCTCCTGGACCTCATCGCCGAGAAGGGGGAGGACCGCGACCTCATCAACGAGATCATCGCCCTGGCCAAGAAGTACAAGTTCGTGACCCCCTACACCTCCTTTCTGGCCGCCCCCCGGGCGCTCCTGCGGCCCCGCGTCATCCAGCCCATGGACCCGGTGGTGCGCATCAAGGCCGACCCGAACGTGGTCTCCGCCTCGGTGGTGTTGCCGTGGGGCGAAAGCATCCGAATGCGCTACCTCCCCCGGGAGGGGATCTGGCAGGCCCGCTTCTTCGTCCCCCCCAACGCCCTGGACGGCGACCACCGCTGCTACGTCATGCTCCGGGACCAGGACGGCCTCCTCTACCGCGAGGAGAAGTCCTTCACCATCGACAGCCGGGCCCCCTCGGCCACCTGGGTCAACCCCGTCCGCACCTGCCGCGCGGGCGGCTCCTTCGCCCTCCTGGTGGACGCGCCCCAGGACACCCGCTACCTGACCGCCAGCCTCGAGGGCCTGACCCGGTCGCGCCTGGCCTGGGACCCCCGCGTCAAGCTGAACACCGGCCGCCTGACGGTCCCGGCGGGAGCGCCGCCCGGTGAGTGCCGGCTGTCCGTGATCGCCGAGGACCGCGCCCACAATCTCTTTCGTCGGGATTACACGGTGAGGATACTGCCATGAAGAGAAACCTTCGATTCACCCTGACGTTGACCCTCGTCGCCGCCGCGTTTCTCTTTTCCACCCCGAGGGCGCCCAAGCCCCTCAAGCGCCTCGACCCCGCCTTCGCCGCCCGGGGATCGGAGGCCCTCCAGCTCCTGTGCGACACCCGGGTGATCAACGGGGAGAACGTCCTCGTCCCCACCCCCGCCGCCGCCGTGGTCCAGCGCCTGGCCGGCGCGACGGAGGCCTGGAAGAAGGCCCTCCGCGCCGAGATGCTGGAAAGGATGGGTCGGCTGGAGGAGGCGGAGGAGGCCTGGAAAGCCTACACGGCGCCGGAACTCACCCCCCTGGAAAGCGCCACCGCCCTGGCCGACTTCTACAAGCGCCGCCACAACGTCCGGAAGGAGATGGACGCCCTCGAGGCGACGCTGAAGACCCTCAACCCCGCCACGAAGTACGACCCGCCCACGCCGGCGGACGTCTGGGCCCGGCTGGTGAGCCTCTCGGGAAACGCCGGGATGACGCCGGGGGAGCAGGCCGCCGTCCTGAAGCGCCGCGCGGACTGGTACAAGGGGACACCCGCCGAGTCAGGCCACCTGGAGTCCTGGATCGACCGCCTCTCGGAAAACCGGCAGTGGCCCGACGTGGAGGCCGGCATCGCCGAGTTCGCGAAGCGCTTCCCCGCGGACCGGGAGTCCGTCTTCCGCCTGAAGGCCGCCTTCTTCACGGCCCAGGAGAAGGGCGACGCCCTGCTGAACCTGGTGAGGGACGACTTCAACCCCCTGTTCTCGGAAGACACCTTCAAGGCCGTCTTCGAGGGCATGGAGAAACTGAAGGTCTGGAAACCCTTCCTCTACGAGACGGAGGCCCGGCTCCGCCGCAACCCCCTGGACGCCGGCGCGGTCTTCGTCATCCACCACGTCAAGGTGTACCGCGAGGACCTGGTGAAGGCCGCGGCCGTCCTGCGGGACTACCGCCTCCTCCGGACCGCGCGGTCCGCGTCCGAGGACGCCGCCGCCGCCGACCGGTGGCAGCCGGAGGAACTGGCCGTCCTGGGGCTGCTGGCCAACGACTGCAACGACTACCCCGAGGCCGTCCGCTACTTCAACAGCCTTTTCCGGACCTGCCCCGCCGGCCGCGCGCTCAACCTCCCCGGCGTCGACCTGAAGGCCACCCGGGCCGAGGCCCTCAAGGCCTCCTTCTACCTCATGACCCGCAAGCCCGCGGAGACGGCGGACTACTGGAAGGAGTCCCAGGACGGCCTCGCGACGCTGGTGAACGCCGACCGTGAACCCGGTCTCCCCGGGGCGCTCCTCACCCTGGTCCTGGGGGACACCTCCCCGGCCTACGACTTCGCCGAACTGGAGAACAACGCCGAGGTGGCGACCCACGCCCTCGCCCAGGCGGCGGAGCGGGTCCTGGCGGAACTCAAGCCCCTGACGGCGCCCGACGAGTACCTGGCCCTCAAGACCGAACTGGCCGAGTTCCACCGCAAGTATGGCGGCGCAGAGGCCGCCATGAGACTCCTCGAACAGGTGGGCGCCGAGGCGTCCGACCCGGACCTCAAGCGCAGCGCCTGGCTCCGGGCGGGCGCCGCCGCCGAGGACGCGAAGAAGCCCGACGACGCCGAGCGGCTCTACAAGCTGGCGGCGGACACCGAGGCCGTCTCCGCCGCCGGCCGGCCCGACGAGACCACCCTGACCTACTGGCTCGGGGAGGACGGGGCCAACCGGGCTCGGGCCGATCGGTGGCGCGCCCTGGAGACCTTCACCAACTACCTCGTGAAGCGCGACAAGCGCCTCGAGGCCCTCGCCGAGTACCGCAAGCGGCTGGCCGCGGCGCCCGAGGACGAGGCCCTCTACGAGAAAACCGCGACCTTCATCGAGCAGAAGACCTGCGACACCGATGCCGAGGCGTTCTACAACAACGCCTACGGGCATTTCCAGTCCTCCGGCTGGCTCGACAAGCTGGCCCGGTTCTACCTCCGCCAGAAGCGCTCGGGCGACTTCGAGGCCCTGACCCGGCGGGTGGTGGAAACCTTCGAGGGGTCGCCTCTCGAGAGCTACCTGAGTTCACACCTCCCGGTCAACGCCCAGGGGAAGCCCAAGAATTACCGGTTCCCCACGGAAATTTACCTGGCCGCCCTCGACCGCTTCCCCCTCAACCCCCGGTTCATCGCCCAGGCCCTCTCCCTCACCCGGGCCAACGACCCCGCGAAGTACGAGAAGCTGCTGGCCGCCTATGCCATGCTGTCCCCCAACGCCCGGGACGGCTACCTCCAGCTCCTGACCCGCAAGGGGGCCCTGGACGCGCTCCTCGCCCTTCCGACGGAGGCCTCCGCCGACCCCGCCCTGGTCTACCTGAAGGCGGAGGGGCTCGCCTGGCGCTGCCGCTTCGAGGAAGCCCTCCCCCTCTACCGCCGCGTGGCGGAGCTGTACCCCGACCAGGGGGTGATCCGCGAGCGCTTCGCCGACCTGCTCCAGTCCGAGTCGACCACCGACCCGCGCCGCAGCGGGGAGGCGGCGGGCATCCTCACGGCCCTCGGCGACGCCGCCGGCAAGGAGAGCGAGTACTACGTCAAGGCCGGCGACTTCCTCGCCCTCAACGCACAGATGGACAAGGCCCGGGTCCTCTGGAAGAAGGTCCTGGAGATCTACCCCGCCGACGAGGAGAAGTGGAAGGAGATCGCCACGGTCTACTGGGACTACTTCGACTTCGACGAGGCGGAGAAGGTCCTCCGGGAGATTCGTGCGAAGACCGGGAAGAAGGACCTCTTCGCCTTCGAGATCGGCGCCCTGCTTCAGTCGAAGGGGAAGACCCGGGAGGCCATGGAGGAGTACCTCGCCATGTCCTTCTCGTGGCAGGACCGGTCCTGGGAGGCCATCGACCAGCTCGAGCGGCTCCTCAAGCGCGGGCCGGCCAACCGGGACCTCTTCTTCGCCCTGGTGGAGAGCCAGCTCCGCAGCACCCGGGACCCCGTCGAACTCCTCAAGGCGGTGGGCAACCTGAGCGAACGCCTCGCCAACGCCGACTGGCCGATGGCGAAGTGGGCGCGGGGCATCCTCGAGACCGCCCGGGAAGCGGACACCCTCCGCAACGCCCTGGAGGCTTTCCAGTCCTACCTGAACCCCGACGACCGCCTGCGAGCCTACCGCCGCATCCTGGACCTGGCCCTGCCCGGCACCGAACGGTTCCAGGCCGCCTTCACCCTGGCGGAGGGCCTCCGCGAGACCGGGAAGGAAGCCGAGGCGCTGAACCTGGTGGTCACCCTGCACCGTGAGAACCCGGTGAACCTGGGCGTCATCCGGCGCGGCGCCGCCCTGTGCCGGTCCATGAAGCGCTACGACGCCGCGGAGGAGATCTTCGCCCAGGCCCTCTCCCGGGCCGTCGATCCCTACCGGCGGGAGTTCACCGTCTCCCTGGCGGACCTGCTCCTGGAAGCGAAAAAGTGGGACGCCGTCCTCCCGCTGGTGGACCGGTGGATGCCGGACCACCCGGACGACCTCGACGTGCTGGGCCGCAAGTGGTCGGCCCTGGCCGGCGCGGGCCGCCAGGCGGACCTGGCGGCCGAGTACAAGGCGGCGCTGGCCTCCCTCAAGACCCTGGCGCCGGACCCGGCCCGGCAGAAAGCCCTCGAAGCCGACATCCGGCTGAAGATCGTGGCCTGCGCCCGGACCCTGGGCGACCCCACCCAGGCCATCGACCAGTACGTGGAACTCCTCAAGCTCGAGCCCGAGAACCGAAGCTACCTGGAGGGCGCGTACCTCCTCGCCGGCCGGTCCAAGCTCACGGACCGGATGGAAGGCGTCCTGGCGAAGTTCGCGGCGGCCTCGCCCGCCGACTACCGGTGGCCGCTGGTCGGGGCCCGCTGGGCCGTCATGAAGGAGGACTTCCGGCGCGCCGCCGAGCTCTACGCCGCCTGCATGAAGATCGTGCCCGAGCGGACCGACCTCGCCCAGGAGTCCGCGGGGCCCCTGGAGGCCCTCCTGGACCTGCCGGCGCTGGAACGTCTCTGGGCCGGGCTCGCGGAGCGCTTCCCCGAGCAGCCCGCCTGGAAGCGCAAGCAGGCCGACCTCCTCCACCGCATGGGCAAGGACGACGAGGCGGCCGCCCTCCTGGCCGCCTGGGCCGAGGCCGCCGGAGACACGGCGGACGGCCAGGTCCTCGCCCGGATGCGGGCCCTCCGCGAGTGGAACCTCAACGGGAGGGTCATTGAACTCGCCCTGCAACTCCTCGGGAAAGATAAAATCGAAGAAGACCTGATCCGGGAGCTGAACCAGGCCGACATCCTGGTGACGGCCCGGGACGCCGGCAAGCTCACCACGGTCCTCTCCAGGGTCGTCGACCGCCTGATCGCCTCGGCCCCGGCGGACAGCGCCGGCGACACCGTGATGAACGTGTGGGGCTACCTGCTTTCCAGCGGCCTGCAGGAGGTCCTCAAGGGGGAGTGCCCCGCCGAGACCCGTGCCGAGGTGGTGTCCGTCTTCAGGACCCGGTTGCCGAAAATCCTGACCCTGAAGGACAACGAGGGCGTGGTGGAAGCACTGCGCGACGTCTTCCAGGCGGGCAACCTCACGGACCTCCTGACGCCCATCTACCAGGCCGAGATCGCCGCCCGGAACGACACCGACCTGCCCTGGGAGGTCAGCAGCTACGCCCGCCCGCGCGGCCTGTGGGCCGAGATGTCGGGCCTGCTGGACAGCATTCTCAAGACCAAGTCCCCCAACGCCGACCAGGCCCGGTCCATCCGGGCGCAGCGGGCCATGCTGGCCTTCCTCCAGGGGAACCGCACCCAGGAGCTGGCCATCCTGCAGAAGGCCTTCACCGACGCCGACGCCGACAACGCGGTCGCCGCCCGCTACTTTGAACTCCTCGCCGAGCAGAACCGGCTCGCCGACCTGGGGGTGGGTTACGCGGGCGTGACCCACCACAAGGACATCCTCGTCCAGCTGCTGGCCTCCCGGAAAGACTTCACCGGGGCCGGCGCGGCCCTGCAGGGGCTTTTCAAGGACCAGCCCGCCGTCTGGGTCAAGACCAACCTCGCCTGGCTCGGCACCTTCTCGGCCGGGGCGCTCCCCGTGGACGAGCCCTACAAGTCCGTCCTGCGGGCCCTCCCCATCCGGCAGCTCATCGACACCGAGCCCGACGACGACCTCCACCTGAAGGACCCCGCCTGGCGCCGGCAGATGTACGCCTACGCCGAGTGGATGCTGGGCGACAAGGCCCGCCGGGCCGAGGCCCTCTCCGCCATCCTGGTGCGCGTCGAAGCCAACCACCGCCGGCGGGAGGAGTACGAACTCCTCTTCGACTCCGCCCTCCGGGCCGGCGACGCCGAACTCGCCGAGCGCGCCCTGGGCTGGCTGACGGAGCTCAAGCCCCTCGAACTCCCCGACGCCTACCGCCGGCTGCGCCTGGCCGACGCCCGCAAGGACGAGGCCGCCGTCGCCGCCGGCTACGAGCGCATCCTGAACCTCCTGGTGGAAAAGAGCGCCGCCTTCGGCGAGGGGAAGGGCGAGTACCTCCTCCGCGTCGGGCGAACCCGCGGCCTGCTGGAGCGCACGGCGCCCCAGTGGCGGCGAATGCTCCTCTCCGTGGTGGGGCGGGGCTACCCGGGCAGCGACATCCAGATCCTCTTCGTCCGCTACCTGGCGGAGATGAAGAACGATGACGCCCGCGCTGCCTGGCTCCTCGACTTCCTCAAGGACGCCGATCAGCCGGCGAAGGCCCTCTCCTTCTTCCTGGAAAACCACCTGCTGCGCCCCGACGACCTGCCCCGCTTCGGCGAGGCGATGGCGGGCCGCATCCCCGCATCGGAGAGCCTGGGGCGGGAAATCCGGCTCTACCGGATCCTCCGGGACCTCCCGCCCGTTCCGGGGGCGGCGCCCCCGCCGGCACCCGGGGCCCGGCCGGTGTCCGGCCCCGCCGCTTTCGTGCGGAACGCCGCGCTTCGCGACCTCCTGATGAATGTCGACTGGCCCGCGACGGAAGCCGCCCTCCGCAAGATCGCCGAAAGCCGGAGACCCCTCTCCGAAGAGAACGTCCTGGCCTGGATCCAGGAGTGCCCGACCCTGGGCTCCTGGCCGGAACTGCTGGCCGCCGTCTGCGACGAGACGGGGCTTCCCCCGGTGGCGGCCCGTATCCGCAGGAGCCAGATGGAGAAGCAGCTCCTGGACCGTTTCCCCACCGACGAGGACGCCTGGACGCTCGGCGCCCTCGAAGGGGCGCTCGGCGACCGGTTAGCCATGGTGCGCCGGTTCACCCAGGCCCTCAACCTCTCCGCCAACCGGGCCGACATCGCCGCCCGGTCCATCGAGAAACTGCTGGAACTGGGCGCCGTCGAGTCCGTCGGGCCGTTCCTGGCGGCCCTGAGGGCGGCCGACCCGCTCGCCGCCCGCACCGCCCGCCTCCACCTGGAGGCGGGGATCGCCGCCGGCACCGCCGACGGTGAAGCGAAAGCGGTGGACGCCTTCCTGCGCCGCCCCGACGCCGCCGTGGGCGACCGCACCCGGGTGGCGGACCAGGCCGTCAAGCGGGCGGCGACGGACGCGCCCTGGGCGCAGGGCGTCCTCGCCGCCGTGGCCGCCGGCCAGACCGTGCGCTGGCAGGAGATGCCCGGCATCCTCACCTGGCGGCTCAGCCTGGCCCTCCAGGGGCCCAAGACCGCCCTGGACGGCGCAGCGGCGCTCCTGAAGGCCCACCCCGACGTCCGGGTCCTCACCGCCCTCGTGCTGAAGGACGCCCTGAAGGAGAACCGCGGGGACGTCGCCGGGAAGTGCATGCCCCTGCTGATCCGCACCCGCGGCAGCGGCGAGGACGACGACGCCGGGCTCTTCCCGCTCGTCCGGGCGGGGCTGAGCGCCGACAAGCTCCTGGCGGTCCTGGCCGTCATGGACCGAGAGGCCTTCGGCTACGAGAACCGTTACCGCTTCCTCCAGGAGGAGGAGGACTACAGCTCCGCCTCCCTGGGCCACAGCCTCAACGCCTCCCTCAAGGCCGCGGAGGCCGCGGCGGAGGACGTTCTGGCCCTCGAGGGACCCCTCGGGAAGCTGTCCATGGAGAAGGCCTGGAGCGTGCTGGCCCGGGGCGCGCTCCAGTGGGACCTGGGCTGGAAGGGCCGCCAGGCCCTCGGAGACCGGCTGTGCAAGGCGGAGGAGATCCACGAGAAAGCCGTGGCGGTCCGCCCGTTCAAGATCATCCAGTCCCTGGACGAATGAGAGGTGCGCCATGCGTAAAAATCGGCTGAACCTGACCCTCCTCCTGGCCCTGTCCTTCACCGCGGCCCCCGCCGCCGACCTCGTCGTCCCGGCGAACGCGCTGGTCACCTTCCAGTTCCGGGACCTCTCGGGCCTGCTCACCCTCTGGAACGCCTCGGGCGTCAAGGCCGAGTGGGAAAAGAGCATTGCGGCCACCATCCTGGACCGCTCGCGCATCGCCCTCAAGATCAAGGACCTCGGCAGCGATCTCGAGTCGGTCCTGGACCGGGCGCCTCAGCTTGACCTCCTCGCCGAACTGGGGTGCGGCGAGACGATCTTCGCCGTTTACGACCCCGGCCGGCGGGAGGTGCTCCTCGCCGCCCGGGTCGCCCCGGCGGGGATCGAACTGGCGAAGACCGTCGCCGCGTTCCCCGAGAAGACCCACCAGGGGCTCGTCTACCGCTTCAAGGCCGCCCGGGGCGAGTTCGGCGCCGGCGTGGCCGTGTCGGGCGACGTGCTCTACGTGGGCACTACCGAGCGCGTCCTGAAGGCGGTCGCCGAAACGCTGGCCAAGGGCGGCGGCTGGGCGCCGCCGCCCTTCCTGGCGTCGCGCGCGGCCGATCTGAAGCTGGACGTCGACCTCGCCAACTGCCGCATGTCCCCGTACTACCGCAAGTACTGGATCTTCGGGGAGACGGGCGAACTGGCGGGCAAGGCGCGGCTCCTGCTGGCCCTCCGGCACGACAACCCCGGCTGGACCGAGGAACGCCTCTTCCTGGACCCGCGGGCGGACGCGAGCCTCAACCCGGCGCTCCCGGCCGCGTTCAGCGTACCCGGCGGCGCCGCGCCCTTCTGGATGATCCGGAAGGACCCCGGCCTCAACGACCTGGTCTCCCTGTGGGCCGGGGGGATCCTCAAGATCCCCGCCGCCCGCCGGAAGGACCTGACCGCCGCCGCCAGGTACGAGGGGGCCGCCTTCGGAACGGCCCGCAGCGAGGAGTCCGACTTCGACCTCAGCGTCGATCGGCCGGCCGACCCCGCGGCCGCGGGCCTCCCGCCCGGTTACCGGGCGCCGCTGGACGACCTGAAGGACCTGCTGAAGCGCTCCGACGTGACCGCCGTCCGCTGGGCCTGGGACCTGCCGAAGGACACGGCCGCCGTCCCCTGGCACCGGCAGGAGGGCGCCCTCGCCCTCACCCTGAAGGCGCCCCCCGGCGACGCCCTGGCGGCGTTCCGGAAGGTGCTCACCCGGACACTGGCGGCGGGCTACCTCTGCAACGCCGCTGACGTGGCCTGGGCGCCGGGGGACCGCAAGGACACCCTCCGCTGCACCTGGCCGCGGCCGCTGCTCCTCTCCATGCCGAAGGCCGGGGTGATCGCCGCCGCCACGTCGCCGGCCCTGCTGGCGAAGGTGGAGGCCCTCCTGGCCGCCGCGCCCGACACCGACCTCTCGGCCGGGCTCCGGTTCACGGAGGCGGGGGAAAAGTACGTCGACTACCTCACCACCGTGGGGCTGGACCCCCTGACGCAGCCGGAGTCGGGTTACCGGCTCATGGAGGATGTCATCCCGTCGGTGCGGGAGGCGGCGGCGGGGCTCGAGGAGATCCGGAAGGACCGCAAGGCCGTCCCCGGCGGGGTTGTGGAGGTGCTCCGCCTTGGAGTGCGGTAGTGAGTCTTCGGAGTGCCGCAGGAGTGCGCTAGTGAGTCTTCGAACTACCGCTTTGAAAGCGTGAAAGGACGAAAAGACCAAAAGGACCAAAGGGACCAAAAGGACGGAAAGGGCGGGAAGAGCAGAGAAGGCGGAAAGAGAGGATCATGATGCCTTCACAACATGCCCTTTTCTCTCACAGAGGAAGAAAGAGTCGTTCCCCTCGGCGGCGTCAAGCCGCGGCTATCCAGCGCGGCAACTCGAAAGCTCGCTGCCGCGCTCCAAGGAGATTCCCCATGAAACGATGGATCGCGCTTTTCCCCGCCCTGTCCGTTTTCGCCGCGCTGGCCGTCCTCGCCGCCTGCCACAAGGCCGACGCCCCCCCGGCGGCGCCCGGCGCCCCGCCCGCGTCCGCGGCCGCCCGCCCGGCGGAGGCGCGGGAGATCCTGATGAACCCCATCCCCCCACGGGACGACCCCGCGATCTTCAAGGCAATGGAGCCGTTCCGCCAGGGCGGATACCAACCCCTGGGCGAGCAGTGCTGGCTCGACACCCCGAAGCCAAAGTCCCTGATGCTCTTCGCGAAGCCGGGTCAGGAGGCGCACGCCGCGGGCGCCGTGATCGGCGGGCTGTTCTCGGAGTACGACCCGGGGACGGAGAAGTGGGAACTGCGGGCCCAGTCCCTGTCCATCACGGAGACGGGCTCCTGGGGCGCCGCCCCGGAGCCCCTTTTCCTGCGGCTCGGGCCCGACCGGTACGGGTTCCTCATCGAGCCGGGCTTCACCAACCAGGGGTACACCGAGGCCGTCACCGTCGTCTACGGCGTGCTGGGGAACCGGTTCGTGCCGGTCCTGCAGGTCCCCTCCCACCGGGACAACGGCGGCACCTCCGACAACCCGGCGGAGACCGGGGCGGCCAACGTCAGCCTCTACCAGGTCCCGGACGCCGGCAAGGAGTTCTACGACGTGCTGGCGCGGCTGGCCGTCGAGGGCAAATACGCCCCGGCGCCCGACGACGAGATGTCGAAAGTCTTCGGCGCCGCCAGGGAGGCCCGTTTCACCTTCCGCAACGGCGCCTACGAACGGGCGGGCGGCGCCGGGAAATGAGCCGGTCCCGCCCCCGGCCCCGCCCGGCAGGTTGACATCCTCACGGGAAATGTTTAGCATGGGGTCCCGGGGATACCGCCCACGGGGTCCCCCGAACCGTGATTTCCGGGCCCCGGGGCGACCGGGGAACGGACGTTGCGGCGGAACGGCCCGGCCGGGTGGAGGAGAAAAATGCGCATCCAGACCCTGAGCATCATCGCGGGGAGCGAGGCGTGCAACGCGCGCTGCCCCTTCTGCATCTCCCGGATGACCCCGCCCCACGGGGTCGAACTCCGCGAGCCCGAGGTGAACTGGCGCAACTTCGACCTGGCCTGCCGCCTGGCCGCGCGCTGCGGCGTCACCACCGCCATGATCACCGGCAAGGGCGAGCCCACCCTCTACCCCAACCAGATCACCCGGTTCCTCGGGGCCCTCGCCCCCCACGGCTTCCCCTTCGTGGAACTCCAGACCAACGGCATCCTCTTCTCCGAGCGAAAGCGGGACTACCGCCCCATCCTGGAGGAGTGGTACCGGCTCGGGCTGACCACCCTCGCCCTCTCCATCGTGGACCACCGCCCGGAGAAGAACCACGCCATCTACACCCCCCACCGGCAGTCCTACATCGACCTGCCGGAACTCATCGGGCGGCTGCACGGGATCGGCTTCTCCATCCGCCTCGCGGCGGTCCTCCTCGACGGGTTCATCGACAGCCCCGCCGAGCTGTGGTCCCTGGTCGAGTTCGCCTCCGACCTCGGCGTGGAGCAGCTCACCGTGCGGCCCGTCAACCGGCCGGTCCACGCCGCTGACCCCGACGTCGCGGCCTGGACCGACGCCCACCGGCTGCCGCCGGAACGGCTGGAGATGATCCGCCAGTGGCTGGACAGCGCGGGCGCCCTGGTGATGACGCTGGTCCACGGCGGGCTGGTCTACGACGTGGAGGGGCAGAACGTGTGCCTGACCGACTCGCTGACCCTGGCGCCCTCCACGGAGGACGTCCGCCAGCTCATCTTCTTCCCGGACGGCCACCTGCGTTACGACTGGCAGCGAAAGGGGGCGATCCTGCTGTGAGCTTCCAGCCCATCACCACGGTGTACAGCTACTACCTCCCCGAGGTCCGACGCCTCGTCAGCGACCTGACCCGGGAGTTCCCCCACGAGGTGTTCCTGCGGTCGGTGGACCCCGGCCTCGACGACTTCCACCTCCCCGTCCTGGACAAGCTGGTCCGGTTCCACGAGCGGGAAGTGACCGGGCTGCGGGATTTCCCCTGGCGGTACCCCACCGCGGGCTCGGAGGAGGGCATCCGGGAGTACTTCACCGCCCTCGCGGTGGCGGGGGGCGGCCCGGTCTACGCCTGGAAGGGCGACTACGAGGGCTACCGTGAAGTGGCGAAGAGCCGCGGCCTGACGCTCCGGGACGTGGAGACGGGGACCGACCCGGCCTCGCTCCCGCCGGGCCACTGGTTTGTCTCCAACCCCTCGGCCCGGGACGGCATGACGGTCCCGGCCGACGCGATCCGCGCCATCGCGGACGCAGGCCACCGGGTCTTCTACGACCTCTCGTACCTGGGCACGACCCCCCCGGCCGCCTACGACCTCACGCACCCCAACGTGGACGCCGTGGCCCTGTCCTTCTCGAAACCCTACGGCCTGTTCTATTACCGCATCGGCTTCCTCTTCAGCCGTCGCGAAATCCCCGTCCTGTATGCCAACAAGTGGTTCAAGAACGTGTTCGGGCTGCTGGTGGCGGAACGGGTCCTCGACACCTTCGACCAGCCGGCCCTGGCCGCAAAATACAAGGCCCTCCAGGCCCGGGTCGTGGCGGGGATCAACGCCGGGACCGGCCTGGGCCTGCTCCCTTCCGACGTCTTCCTTCTCGCCCGCCTCGACGCCGCGGGCGCCGCCCGGCTGGACGACGAGCAACGGCGGCGGGTCTCCCGGTTCGCCCGGGGGGACGGCTACCGTTTCTGCCTCACCCCGTGCTTCCAGGACGCAGAAGTCCCCTGACGCGACGGTTCGGGCGTCGCGCCGCCCCGCGGCGGCACGGAGCCCGCCCGGGGCCGCGCCCGCCGCACACGGCCCGGTCCCGGTGGCGCGCAACGGTTGCGGGGGCCCTCCGGGCATCCCCGTCCGGAACGGCGAGCCCTGACGACGGCAAACCCCGATTTCCAGTTGCGTAAATCCTTTCGTTCATTTATAATCGTTTTTTGTTAACGCCCGGGAGGCATCGAAGCGGCACCGGCGTGCGGCACCCGAGGGTTTGAATCCTCCCGTGCCGGGTCCCTGCCGCCTGGCCGCCCGGACGGCTCAATCCTGTCGCGGTGTCGTTCTCATGGCCACAGTCGGGAACATTTTAAAGGAAAAACGCGAGTCGCTGCATCTTACCCTCAATGAGGTGGCCGATGCGACGAACCTCAGCATCAATTTTCTCGCCGCCATCGAACGCAACGAGTTCCATGTGCTGCCGCGGGGGATTTTCCCGAAGATGTTCATCAAGTCCTACGCCAACCACCTCGGTCTGAACGCGGAAGACCTCGTCAACCTCTACTACGAGCAGATCTCCCAGGCCGAGGAGGAGGAGAGCGGGCCGCTGGTCGTCCCGGCGTCCCCCGCCATCCCCTTCGAGGACCGGCCCTCGAGGCTCCGCCGGCCTCTCCTGATCCTTCTGCTCCTGGTGATCCTGGGCGTCGTGTTCTACCTCACCTCGCCACAGAAGCTCTTCGAGCGCTCCGAGGCATCGTCGCTCAAACCCAGCACGCCCCCCCCCTCGCC
>JAGNHB010000060.1 GCA_018001935.1 Acidobacteriota bacterium | reverse complement strand
CCCCGTAGGCGGGCACCTGCGCCGTGGCCGCGCCGGCCGGCGGGGCGGGCGGGGGGGCGCCCATGCCCACCGCGACGGTCGGTCCGGTGGAGGAGAACGCACCGGCCGGGACACCCGACGGGGGGGTCCCCGGCTGGACCGCCACGGTCGCACTCTTGCACACCGGGCAGAATTCCTGGCCGTCCGTGACCTCGCGCCCGCACGACTTGCAGAACATCCCCGTCAACCGGTAGCCGCATTCCTCGCAGGCGTTGCTCCCCTTCTTGAGGGGGGAGTAGCACTGCGGGCAGACCCCCGACGTCTCGAAGATCTTGTTGATGTCCTCCTTGGTGCTCTCGATGGTGCCCGCCGATACGCTCTGCACCGGGACCGTCGCGCTCTCGTCCATCATGACGGTCTTGCCCGGCGCCGCATCCATCATCTGGGTGGCGATGATGGTCCCTCCGGCGCCCGTCGGGTCCACCGGGACCGGGGCGCCGCACGCGGTGCAGAACCGGGTTTCATCCGCCACGGGGGCATTGCATTTTGGACACTGTCTCATCGCGGCTCCTCCTCCGATTTGCGCTCACTCTACCACAAAATTCCACGGAAAGAAAAGGAATCATGTTATACTCCGACCCGACGATCCCACAGCCTCAAACCCTCGGGCACGGGAGTCTCGCAACCCTATGACGGATGGAACACCCCAGACCTTGCACACCCTCTGCTGGAAAACCGTCGGGATCAACGGTGACGGGACTTGCGAGCGCCTCCCCCGGGAGGGGCACTGCCGGAACTGCGCCGTCTTCGCCCGGGAGGGGCTTCGCCTCCTCGACCGCCCGTCGCCGGAGGGCTTCCTCGAGGACTACGCGCGCCTGCTGTCGGGCCGGAAGGAGACCGAAACGGGGGACACCCTTTCCTGCGTCCTCTTCCGGATCCGGGGCGAGTGGCTGGCCCTGCCCACCGTCCTCTGCCGGTCCGTGGGGTCCCCGAAGCCGGTTCACACCGTCCCCGGGCGGAGCGGGCGGGTTTTCCGGGGGCTGGTCAACGTGGAGGGGGAGCTGCTTCCCCTCCTGTCCGGCGAGACCGTACTCGGGATCTCCGGGGACGAGCCGGCGGAGGCGGGCCCGGGCGCCCGGTTCCTCGTCGTGGAACGGCGCCACGAGCGCTTCGTGATCCCCGTCTCCGAGGTGCACGGGGTGGTGGATGTGCCGATGCCGGACACCCGGAAGGCCCCCGACACCCTGACCCGGTTTCCCGGCGCCCTGGTGAAGGCCGTTGCCGAGATCGCGGGCCGGAGCGTCGGGATCGTCGACGGCGACCCCTTCTTCCTGGCGCTCAACAGGAGCCTCCGCGCATGAGCACCCCCCCGTACGACGATTCCTTGCTCGACCTGTTCCGGATTGAACTCGAGACCCACTCCCGGGTGCTGGAGTCCGGCCTGGTGGGGGCCGAGTCGAACCCTTCCCCCTCCCGGTTCGAGCCGCTGATGCGAGCGGCCCACTCCATCAAGGGCGCAGCCCGGATCGTGGGTCTCGCAGACGCGGTGGGGATGGCCCACGCCATGGAGGACGTCCTCTCCGCCGCCCAGCACGAGCGGCTCCGGCTGCAGGCCGGGCACGTCGACACCCTCCTGCAGGCCAACGACATTTTCAAGGAGTTCGCCGGAATGGGCGTTTCGGCGATCCCGGAGGCGATGAAGGCCCGGAAGGAGCTCATGGACGCCCTGGCGGGGCAACTTCGTGACATCCTCCTCGAGCCGTCCGCCCCGGGTCCCGCACCCGGGCCGCCGCCCTCCGCCCCGCCGGTCCCGGCCCCGTCCGAACCGCTCACCTCGGCCCCGCCCGCCCGGCCGGCTCCGGCCCCCGAACCGCCTCCCCCCCCGGCCGCCGATGCGGAGGAGGAGCGCGTGGAACCGGGCTTCGTGCGCGTCCAGTCGGAGAACCTCAGCCGGCTCATGGGCCTCTCCGGGGAGTGCCTCGTGCACGCCCGCTCCCTGAAGGCGTTCTCCGCGTGCCTCCGGAAGATCAAGGCCCTCACCGGCCCCCTGGAGGACTGGGTGGCCAGACGCCTCACGGCCTCGCCCGGGCTGTCCCCCGCCGGGGCCCCGGACCCCGTGGCCGAGGCGGGCGAACGCTTCACCCCCCTGCGCGAGGCGGTCCTGGCCCACATCGAGGACTTCGACCAGTTCTCGCGGCGGATGGAGAACCTCGCCGAGCGCCTTTACGCCGAGGTGATCCGGTGCCGCATGCGCCCCTTCTCCGAGGGCCTGATCGGCTTCGACCGCATGGTCCGGGACCTCGCCCGGTCCCTCGGCAAGCGGATCCGGTTCCAGACCGGCGGGCTCGGCACCCCGGTGGACCGGGACATCATGGAACGACTGGAAGCCCCCCTCAACCACCTGCTCCGGAACGCCGCGGACCACGGCCTCGAAACGCCGGACGTCCGAAGGCGGGCCGGCAAACCCGAGGAAGGGACCATCCGGGTGGAGGCGCGGCACCGTTCGGGGCTCCTGGAGATCACCATCTCCGACGACGGGAGGGGGATCGACCCGGAGACCGTCCGGGCCCGGGTCGTGGAAAAGGGGTACGCCACGGGGGAGATGGCCGCGGGGATGAGCGAGGCGGAGTTGCTGGAGTTTCTCTTCCTGCCGGGCTTCTCCACCTCCGTGAACGTGACCGAGCTGTCGGGGCGGGGTGTCGGGCTCGACGTGGTGCACAACATGGTCCACGAGGTCCGGGGGATGGTGCGCATCGAGTCGAAGCCCGGCGAGGGGACCACCTTCCGGCTGATGCTGCCGCTGGCCCTGTCCGTGATGCGCGCCCTCCAGGTGGAGATCGGGGGCGAAGCGTACGCCGTCCCCCTGGTCCGGATCGACCGTCTCCTGAACGTGGCCGCGGAGGACCTGCGCGTGGTGGAGGACCGCCTCTACTGCGACGACGGCGGGGAGACCCTCGGTCTCGTGGACGCCCGGCAGATCCTCCAGGTGCCGCTGCCGGAGGCCCGGGACGTGCGCATCCTGCGGGTGGTGGTGCTCAGCGACCGCCTGAGCCGCTACGGGGTGGCCGTCGATCGTTTCCTGGGCGAGCGCGAGCTGGTGGTCATCCCTCTGGACCCGCGCCTGGGCAAGGTCCCCAACATCTCCGCCGGCGCCGTCATGGAAGACGGATCCCCCCTGCTCATCCTGGACGTCGACGACCTGGTGCGGGGGGTGGACAACCTCATCGGCCAGGGGCGCGTCCTCCGGGCCGTGAGCCGCCGGGTGCAGCGCCCCGAGGACCGCAAGCGCATCCTGGTGGTGGACGACTCCCTCACCGTGCGCGAGGTGGAGCGCAAGCTCCTGGAGAACCGGGGCTACGAGGTGGCCGTGGCCGTGGACGGCATGGACGGTCTGAACGCGCTCCAGGAAGCCCCTTACCACCTGGTGGTCACGGACGTGGACATGCCCCGCATGGACGGCATCGAGCTGGTGCGCCGCATCAAGGCGGACCCCCGCCGGAAGGCGATGCCCGTCATGATCGTCTCCTACAAGGACCGGGAGGAGGACAAGCTTCGGGGTCTCGACGCCGGCGCCGATTATTACCTCACCAAGAGTTCCTTCCACGACGACCGCCTCATCGGTGCCGTCCGGGACCTCATCGGCGACCCCTGATTTTGACCACGAAATACACGAAATACACGAACAATACGGTTAAAGAAGAACCTGAGAATGATGCATCGGCTCGCTTGACCCGATGACGCTCGTTCGACACGTTCTCAGCGTTTCCCCAGGATCGCCCCGCTGAACACATTGATAATGCACTGTTTTGCTGAATGCGCCCCTGTTTCGTGTATTCCGTGTATTTCGTGGTTCAAAATCCCCTTGCGTTCGGGCCGGGTTGGGGGTAACACTGTCGCGGGAGGTGGCCATGCCGCGGGAAGACGAACAGCTGCGGGACCTGTACCTCGGGGCACCGGGAACGACGACAGAACCGGAGAAGCCGAAAGCCGAGCGAAAGCCGGGACGGAAGCGGCACCTCGTCCGCTGGATCCTGCTGGGGTTGCTCGGCTTCATTCTCCTGAGCGTCTTCCTGTTCTGGGTCACCCTCCCCAACCCGGGGGACTACCGGGAGAAAAACCCCGAGACGACGGCCATCATCGCGTACCGCGAAGCGGAGGCGGAAGCGGCGGGAAAGCCGCTCCGGCGGCTCTGGACCTGGGTCCCTCTCTCGAAGATCTCGAAGAACCTGATCCGGGCCGTCATCACCACCGAGGACGACAAGTTCTACGCCCACGACGGGTTTGACTGGGAGGCCATCCGGGAGGCCTGGCAGCGCAACCTGGAGGACAGCCGGATCACCCGCGGCGGCTCCACCATCACCCAGCAGTGCGCCAAGAACCTCTACCTCTCCCCCGAGCGCAGCTGGTGGCGCAAGGTCCGGGAGGCGGCCATCACCTGGTACATGGAGCGCAACCTCTCCAAGGACCGGATCCTGGAGATCTACCTCAACATCATCGAGTGGGGCGACGGCGTCTACGGGGCCGAGGCCGCGGCCCGGTTCTGGTTCAAGAAGAGTGCGGCGGCACTGACGGTCCCCGAGGCGGTCCGCCTGGCGTCGGTCATCGCCAACCCCCACATCTACAACCCGCTGGACGACAAGAGCCCCCGGATGCGCAAGAAGCGCTCCGTCATCGCCTTCCGGCTGGTCCGCCAGAAGTGGGCCGGGGGGTGGAGCCTCTCCGGGCTACGCGCCGCCCTCGGGCTGAAACAGAAGGACCAGGACGACGTCCAGCGGGAGTACCCGGGGGAGTTCAAGCTCAGCGAGACCCCGGCCCAGGCGCCCGCGACCGGGGTCGACACCCCCGATGCGGCGGCCGGGGCCGACGCTTCCGACACGGGCTCGGCGGCGGTGACCGCGGCGCCCGCCCCGGCGGCGGAATCGCCCGACGAGACCGGCCCTCCCGAAACCGGCCCGGGGCACCCTCCGAAGCCGCCCCCGGACGCGCCGCCGCCCCCGTCCCCCTGACACCCCGCCGCCCGGTTCTTTCTACTGCGTATTCTGAGGTTCTCTTCACCTGGCCGCAGAACACGCCGAACCCGCAATGATGGCTCACGTTCGTGTATTCCGTGTATTTCGTGGTTGAAATCCGGGGGAGACGGGCAGGAAATGGGCACCATCACCTTTCGTTTCTATGGCGATCTGAACGATTTCCTGCCGGCGGCGACCCGGGGGCGGGACCTCGAGCGCCCCGAGTCGGCAGGCGGGTCGGTGAAAGACGGCATCGAGGCTTTCGGGGTCCCCCACGTGGAGGTGGACCTGGTGGTGATCAACGGCGAGCCCCGGGACTTCGCGGCCCTCCTGGCCCCCGGCGACCGGGTCGCGGTCCTCCCGGACCTCGGGGCCCTCGCCGGCGCGCCCGGGACCCGCCTGCTGCCGGCGATCGACCACCCCCCCCGCTTCGTCCTGGATATCCACCTGGGAAAGCTGGCCGCCGGCCTCCGGCTCCTGGGGTTCGACACCCTCTACCGCAACGACTGGCCAGACGAGGACCTGGCCCGGGTCTCCGCCGGGGAGCACCGCCTGTTGCTGACCCGGGACATCGGCTTGCTGAAGCGCAAGCAGGTCTGGCACGGCGCCTGGGTCCGGTCCACCTCACCGCCGGAACAGGTCCGGGAGATCCTGCGCCGGTTCCGGCTGGAGGATCAGGTGCAGCCTTTCACCCGCTGTATGCGTTGCAACGGCTTCCTGGAGGACCGGCGGAAGGAGGAGGTGGCCGAACGGGTGCCCTTCCGCTCCCGAGAGGCGTTCCAGGAGTTCTACCAGTGCATCGGCTGCGGCAGGGTCTACTGGCAGGGCTCCCACTTCGCCGGCCTCCTCCGCCGGGTGGAGGAGCTGACGAGAACACCGCGAGGGCCTTTTTTTGATCGGGAGGTCTGACTTGTCCGACTTGTCTGACTTGTCCGACTTGTCCGACTTGTCTGACTGGTCGAAAAAAAAGGGGCCGCGCGGCGCGGCCCCTTGAGTCAGACGCTAAAACGGGTTCTCAGTACATCCCGCCGCCGTGGGGCATGGGCGGGGCGGCCGGCTTTTCCTCGGGCAGTTCGTACACCGAAGCCTCGGTGGTGAGCAGCAGCCCGGCGATGGAGGCGGCGTTCTGGAGGGCGGTGCGGGTGACCTTGGCGGGGTCGATGACGCCGGCCTTGACCAGGTCCTCGTACACCTCGGTCTCCGCGTTGTAGCCGAAGTTGACGTCGTCGGAGGCCTTCACGCGCTCGGCCACCACGGCGCCTTCCAGGCCCGCGTTGAGGGCGATCTGGCGGATGGGCTCCTCGAGGGCGCGGCGGATGATGCACACGCCGACCTTCTCGTCGCCGTCCAGGTTCAGGCCGTCCAGGGCCTTCATGACGCGCAGGAACGCGACGCCGCCGCCGGGGACGATTCCCTCTTCAACGGCCGCCTTGGTGGCGTGCATGGCGTCTTCCACGCGGGCTTTCTTTTCCTTCATCTCGGTCTCGGTGGCGGCCCCGACCTTGATCACGGCCACGCCGCCCACCAGCTTGGCCAGGCGCTCCTGCAGCTTCTCGCGGTCGTAGTCGGACGTGGTCTCGTCGATCTGGACGCGGATCTGCTTGATGCGGGCCTGGAGGTCGGCCGGGTTGTGCTGGCCGTCCACGATGGTGGTGTTGTCCTTGTCGATCCGGATCCGCTTGGCGCGGCCAAGGTCTTCCATCTTGATGTTTTCCAGCTTGATGCCGAGGTCCTCGCTGATGACTTTGCCGCCCGTCAGGATGGCGATGTCTTCCAGCATGGCCTTGCGGCGGTCGCCGAAACCGGGGGCCTTGACGGCGGCCACCTGCAGGGTGCCGCGCAGCTTGTTGACCACCAGGGTGGCCAGGGCCTCGCCTTCCACGTCCTCGGCGATGATCAGGAGGGGCTTGCCGGAGCGGGCGATCTGCTCCAGGACCGGGAGCAGGTCCTTCATGGCGCTGATCTTCTTCTCGTGGATCAGGATGTTGACGTCTTCCAGGACGGCTTCCATCCGCTCGGGGTCCGTGACGAAGTAGGGGGACAGGTAGCCGCGGTCGAACTGCATGCCTTCCACCACTTCCAGGGCGGTCTCGAGGGTCTTGGCCTCCTCCACGGTGATGACGCCGTCCTTGCCCACCTTCTTCATGGCCTCGGCGATGATGGAGCCGATGGACATGTCGTTGTTGGCGGAGATGGAGCCGACCTGGGCGATCATGTCGCCGCTGACCGGCACGGACATCTTGGTGATCTCCTTCACCACGGCTTCGACGGACTTGTCGATCCCGCGCTTGATGGCCATCGGGTTGGCCCCGGCGGCCACGTTCTTCACGCCTTCCTTGTAGATGGCCTGGGCCAGGAGGGTGGCGGTGGTGGTGCCGTCGCCGGCCACGTCGCTGGTCTTGGAGGCGACTTCCTTGACCATCTGGGCGCCCAGGTTGGTCATCTTGTCCTTCAGTTCGATCTCCTTGGCGACGGTGACGCCGTCCTTGGTGATGGTGGGGGCCCCGAACTTCTTTTCGAGGACGACGTTGCGGCCCTTGGGGCCCAGCGTGAGCTTGACCGTGTCGGCCAGCTTGTTGACGCCTTCCAGAATCTTCTGGCGGCAGGTCTCGGCGTAAATGATATCCTTGGCCATTGTCTCTTCTCCTTAATCGTGATTCGGTGGGTTATTCCAGGATGCCGAGGATCTCGTCCTCGCGCATGATCAGGAACTCTTCTTCGTCGATCTTGACTTCGTTGCCGGAGTACTTGCCGAAGAGGATGCGGTCGCCGGCCTTGACCTCGGGCGTCACGCGCTCGCCGCTGTCGAGGATCTTGCCCTTGCCGACGGCGATGACCTCGCCCTGCTGGGGCTTTTCCTTGGCGGTGTCGGGGATGATGATCCCGCCCTTCACCTGCTCTTTCTGCTCGAGCCTCTTGACGATGACCCGATCATGCAACGGTCTGATGGTCATATGCACTCTCCTTTGTTGTGGATTTGATTTCCCGTCGTTTCGGGGGCGGTCCGAATGCCGCCAACTTCGCTAAGCAATCGATGTGCCAATCCAACGCCCGAACAGGCGGGCGACCCCGGCCCCACCGGGAGGACGGCGAATCCGGTCCGGGAGGGCCCCCACCGTTGCACGCGCGGACCGTCCGGGAAACGGCCGGCGCCTCGCCGGCTTGGAGAATTGTTCTTCTGCTGGGGAAAATTTCCCCGACGAAAAAACCCTTCCCGAATAATTTCCGCCGTGATAAGATCGGGAAAAATCCGGGCGGACTCCGGAACCCGAATCGAGGCCGTCAAGCGTGAACCTGACCTGGGCTTATCTTACGGACACGGGGATGCAGCGAGGCTCCAACGAGGACGCCACCCTGGCCTTGGTCACCAATCTCGACACCGTCGGTGAACGCGACCTCGTGGGGCTCTTCGCCGTCTCCGACGGCATGGGGGGGAAGGAGAAGGGCGAGGTGGCGGCGAAGATCGCCGTCAAGACCCTCGGGGAGCTTTTTCTCCAGCGGGCCCTGCGGCACAACCTGGGGACGGTCCGGGACGTGCCGGGGTACGGCGCGCGGGTGCCGGACGAGGACCGGGAGCTGCTGGAGAACCCCGCGGCCTTCATGAAAATGGCCGTCCAGGAAGCCAACCGGCGGATCTTCCGGCTCCGGGACGGCGGCGAGCACCTCAGCATGGGGGCCACCCTCACGGCCGCCATCATCCGCAACGACGTGCTGACCCTGGGCCACGTGGGCGACTGCCGCTGCTACTTCCTCGACCAGAACTCCTTCCGCATCCTGACCCAGGACCACAGCATGGTCTGCGAACTGGTCAAGCAGGGCGTCCTCACCGAGGAGGAGGCGCGCGTCCACCCGCGCAAGAACATCCTCTCCCGTTCCCTCGGCAGCAAGGAGGAGGTGGAGGTCGACACCTACATCACCGTGATCCCGCGGGGGATCCGCCTCATGATCTGCACCGACGGCCTTTACAACATGGTGACGGACGAGACCATCCGCAACGTGATGTGCCGCCACGCCCACCCCAAGGAGCAGGCCGCCATCCTCGTCAAGGAAGCCAACCTCGCCGGCGGCAAGGACAACGTCACCGCCATGATGATCCACTTCCACTGAACCCTGCCGGGACCGACCTCACGCAAAGCCGCCAAGACGCCAAGCCTCGCAAAGGGCAGTCGGGAGGCGTACGGCACGACGGCGCCCCCGAGTGTCAGCGAAGGGCCTTTTGAGGAACGAGGGAAGAGTGCCAGGTAGTATCTAATCCTTGCCAAATCAGTCAATCATAACATTCTAATTCGCAATCCTAACCCTATCAACCCGATAGGGCTAAAGTCGATTCAACGCTCCGGAAACCCGCGCCCCTCACCCCCAAAACCTGGTCTCAGCGGTTTTTCAGGTTGACGACCTTGACTCCTTTCCGATGGCCGGTTTCCATATGCACATCGGTAGAATAGACTACCGTGGCGCCGGCCTCGAGAAGGTCGGCCAGGATGAGGGCGTCCATGGCCGGGAGGCCCAGCCCGTGGGTCAGCCGGGCTGCCTGCGCCAGGGTGTCCCCATGGTCGAGCCACAGGACCCGGGAGACCGCCGGGATCGCCTCCAGAACGGCCTCGGCGCCAACCAGCGTAATTTTCCCTCTCATGGCCAGCGCCCGGAGTTCGTAGAGGGTCAGGCAGGACGTCACGGAGTCTTCCCCCTCGACCAGGTCCTTCCAGACCCGGACCGCCTCGGGGTGTCCGCCGAGCAGCGCCACGAAAAAGCCGGTGTCAAGGCCGATCATGACCGTCCTCGCGGAGACGGTCCAGTGCTTCCAGGGCGTCCGTCGCCGGAGGGGCGCTGCCCGCCAGGGCCAGGACCCTTTCCCCCGCTTTCCTTCGCCGGAGGGCCTGCAGGTAATAGCCCAGGGCCTCGGCCGTCAGGGAGGAGACCGATTTCCCTTCGTTCGCGGCGCAGCGTTTCACGTCCGCTTCGAGCCGATCGGGGATGTGCACGGTGATTCTCATGCGATGTCCTCCTTTAAGCGCTTATATGAAGAGCATAAATCCATCGCCCTGGAATGTCAAGCCTGACAGCTTGGACGGGGGAAAGGCAAACACCCTTCCGAGCATTTTTCGGGTCGGCGAGGGATCACTCTGCCGGCTCGCTAGTCCCAACCCGGATAAACCGGGAAGAAACCACAGATGCACACGGATGGACACGGATCATCCGGATGCTCCAGAACAATAAACAGGCGGTCTTTACCTCTCGCAAAGGCGAGAAGACGCCAAGCCTCGCAAAGCCGGAAGCGGAAAAGTGGGATTCCTTTGCGAGGCTTTGCGTCTTGGCGTCTTTGCGAGAGACCTGATACGTCGATTCCGGACCCGGATCGACACAAACGGGGCATCTTGGCCCCGGGGCATGCCGGACGACGCGTGGGAGCGGGCGGGACGATACCCGCGCCGGGACGGCGCGTGGGAACTTGCTTTTACGGCCCGCCCGTGCTATAAGGCCCACGGGAGAACACGGACACCGCCATGAAACCCGACCTGCAAGCCATGATCGCCGTTGCCCTCTTTGTCGCCCACGCCTATTTCTCCCTGTTGGACAACGCCATCGGGCGCCTGACCCCCCTCGAACTCCGGCTCATCCCGGAGCGCTTCAAGGATTGGAAGAAAGACCGGGTCCTCGTCCTGCTGAACCGCTCGAAATCCGACGTGCAGGTCCCCCTGGTGTTTCTCGTCCGGGTCCTCCTCGTCGCCTTCGCCCTGGTGGTCTTCAACCTGCTGGTCGCCGTCGGGGCCCCCCAGCCATTCACCGTCACCGTGGCGGGCGTGGCGGTGGCGGTGTTCCTGTCCGGGCACCTGATCCCCTGGGCCGTCATCCGGGGCGACAT
Source organism: Acidobacteriota bacterium (assembly GCA_018001935.1). Classification (NCBI taxonomy): domain Bacteria; kingdom Pseudomonadati; phylum Acidobacteriota; species Acidobacteriota bacterium. The sequence continues at coordinate 25,210 of JAGNHB010000060.1, read as the reverse complement.
CCCCCTGGCGGTCCGGCGGCTCTCCCCCGTTTTCCGCCCCTTCCACCGGTTCCTCCACCCCCTGTGCTACCCCGTCCTGGTCATCGCCCGTCGCCGCGAAGCGGAGGAGGAGGCCGAGGAGACCGAAAACACGGAAGCCACCGAGGCCGAGGTCCAGGCCTACCTGGACGTCGGGGAGGAAGAGGGGATCTTCGAGCCCGAGGAGCAGAAGCTCATCCGGCAGGTGGTGGAGTTCGGCGACACCATGGTCCGGGAGATCATGACCCCCCGGACGGAGATCACCGCCCTCAAGGAGACGGCCACCCTCCAGGAACTCAAGGACCTGATCTCCCAGAGCCGCCACAGCCGGATCCCGGTCTACCGGGACGGCCTCGACACCATCACGGGCACCGTCCACGTCCGCCACCTCCTGGCGGCCTACAGCGCCGAGACCGCGGGCGGCCCCATCGGCGACATGATCCGGCCCGCCTTCTTCGTTCCGGAAACCAAGAAGGTGCCCGAACTGCTGCGCGAGATGCAGAGCCGGGGGGACAACCTGGCGGTGGTGGTGGACGAGTACGGGGGTGTTGCGGGGCTGGTGACGCTGGAGGACCTTCTGGAGGAGATCGTCGGGGAGATCCGCGACGAGGACCAGCACGAGGAGGAGGCCATCGTCGAGGAGTCCCCGGGCGTCTTCGTCCTCAAGGGGGACACCGAGATCGGCCGACTGGAGGAGCGGGTCGGGGTCGACCTCTACGACGAGACCTACAACACCGCCGCGGGGATGGTCATCACCCACCTCGGGCGCTTCCCGGCCCCGGACGAGACCTTCGAGTGCCGCGGTCTCCGGGTCACGGTCCTGGAGGTGGACAGCCGGAAAGTCCTCCGGATCCGGGTGACGAAGGCCGGGCCGCCGGACACGGGGGAGATCGCCCAAACCGCGGATGAACACTGATGGACACGGTTGACCCGCTGTCTTCAGCGGTGATCCGCTGGCCCAAATGACGGGAGGAAACATGCGAAACCGGGTATGTATCATTTGGCGGGTCGTCGTTCCGGTTTTCCTTTGCCTGCTGGTGCCGGTGAGCGCCGGCCCCCCGGCGCCGAAAAAGGACGCGCAGCCCCCGACGGAGAAGCAGAAGAAGGACCTGCGCCGCCTCGCGGAGTGGATGTGCGGTTCCTACGACAGCGCCGAACAGGCGGCGGCCGACCCGGAGAACTTCAAGGACATCCGCCTTCGCATGGTCCGGATCTGGACCTCCCGGACGGACGGGTACTGGCTCTACGTGGAGCAGGCCCTGGTCGCGAAGCAGGATCAGCCCTACCGCCAGCGGGTCTACCACCTCACCGCCGAGCCGGACGGGGCCCTGGCCAGCCGGGTTTTCGAGATGGAGGACCCTCTCCGGTTCGCCGGGCAGTGGAAACGGGAGAACCCCCTCGAGGACCTGACCCCCGACCAGCTCAAGGAACGGCCGGGGTGCGCCATCTTCCTCAAGGTGCAGCCCGACGGCGCCTTCGCCGGCAGCACCCGCGGGAGCGAGTGCCTGAGCGAGCACAAGGGGGCCCGGTTCGCCACCTCGGACGTCCGGATCACGCCGGACACCCTCACGAGCTGGGACCGCGGGTACGACAAGGACGGCAAGCAGGTCTGGGGGGCGGAGAAGGGCGGCTACGTTTTCCGGAAGCACACTCCCGACCGGCCCGAACCCTAGTATCGCGGCCCTTCAGGCCGCTGAAGAAAATCCATCTGCGCCGCGATGACCCAGGCCGTTGGCCGAGCTGAGGGAGGTTGCGCCGTTGGCGCCCCCCCCTGCCGGCACGTGGGTTGGCCACCCGACCGTCGTTCCCGCCGGCGCGCGGGCGGGTCATTCGCCCGCTGTCTTCTCCGGCCCGGGAGCGGCCCCTTCGGCCGACACCTGGCGCACCAGGACCTTGTCCACGCGCGGGCCGTCCATGTCCACGATCTCGAAACGGAACCCGTCGGCCTCGAGATGGTCGCCCGTCCGCGGGACCTTCTTCAGCCGGAACATCATGTACCCTCCCAGGGTCGAGAACGGCCGGGACACCTCGGGCTCCAGGACGATCCCCAGCCGTTCCGCGATCTCGTCGAAGGGCTGGGTGCCGTCCACCAGCAGGGAGCCGTCCTCCCGGGCGAAGATCGCCTCCCCTTCCCCCCGGACCGCGTCCGGCATCGTCCCGAAGATGTTTTCCACCAGGTCGTGCAGCGTGACGATGCCCTCGGTGGCCCCGTACTCGTCCAGCACCACGGCGAGGTGCACCGAGCGCGACTGGAGCGTCTCCAGCGTGGTGAAAGCGGACTGGTTCTCGGGCACGTAAACGGCCGGTGAGACCAGGGCGCGCAGGGCGACGCGTCCCCGCCCGCCGCCGACCCGCCAGTAGTCCTTGACGTCCAGGATCCCGACGATCTTCTCCAGGGACCCCTCGCAGACGGGGTACCGGGTGAACCCCTCCTTGACGATCTTCCGGTGGTTGACCCGCCGGGGGGCGTTCACGTCCAGCCAGCACACGTCCTGGCGGCTGGTCATGACGGAGCGGGCCTGGCGCTCGGCCAGGCGGAAGACGTTGCGGATCAGCTCGTTCTCCTTTTCCGCCAGGACACCCTGGGCGGCCCCCTGGTCGATCACGAACCGGACCTCCTCCGCGGTGATGACGGCCCCCGGCGGGCCGTGGAAACCAAAGAGGCGCAGGATCACCCGCGTCGATCCCTCGAGGAAGACCACGAAGGGGTGCATGACCCGGGCCGCCGCGCTCATGACGGGGGCGACCCGGACGGCCACCGCCTCGGGCCGGCGCAGGGCGAAGGCCTTGGGCACCAGTTCCCCGACAACCAGGGTGACGTAGGTCAACCCCAGGACGATGAGGAAATAGGCGATCTGGGGGGCCCAGGGGGCGAGCGCGGGGACGGCCGCGAGGGAGGGGGCGACGTCGTCGGCCAGCTCCACGGCGCCGAAGGCCCCGGCGACGATCCCCACCAGGGTGATGCCGATCTGCACCACCGACAGCATCGACTCCGGGTTGGCCTGGAGGCGGAGAACCAACTGGACCCGACGCTGGTCCGCCCTGGGCATCTGGAGCAGGCGGGGTTTCCGTGCGGAAACCACGGCGATCTCCGACATGGCGAAGAAACCGTTGAGAAGGATCAGCGCGAGGATGACGACGGCGGTCACCATGGGTCAGCCACGGTAGACCTCGTCCTGCTCGATCCGGCTCAGGACCCAGTCGTACTCCCCGGAGGTCACGCGCGCCGTGCAGTACTCGCACTCCCCGGACATGTTGATGGACAGCGGCGCCCCGCAGCGGGGACAGGCCAGGTCGGCGCGAGGCTCCCCCTGCTTCCCGGCGCCGCGGATGAAGGTCCAGTACTCGCTGTAGGGTTTTTCCCGGGTGCGGGACCCGGCGACCACCTTCCCCGTTGTGTCCACCGTGAAGTCGAGCCCCGTCGCGAAGAGCCGGACCGTCAGGGTGTCGAACCAGGCGTCGGACGAGACCTTGACGGGTTCCACCGCGGTGATCCGGGCGTTCTCGGTGACGTTGCGGAGGCCCTGGCTCCGGTAGGCCTCGATCCAGTACATCTGGGTCTGGAACAGGGTGTCGCTCATGAAGGGGCGCATCCCCCGGAGGTCGCAGGCCGACCACGACTGCTGGAACTGGCCGAAGACAAGCCCCACGCGCTTGAGGAACGCCTCCAGGGCGAAGGAGGGGTCCTTGGCGGCCAGGGCGGCCATCCCGGCGTCGAGGCCCGGGTCCTTCACCGTGGGCAGGTTCGTGCCCCGCTCCGGCATGTAGGTGGTCAGGGTCGGGGCCTTGTACTCCATCTGGACCAGGCCGATCCCCTGGACGAACCAGTCGAAGGCCCCGTTGCTGACCTGCCGCTTGCAGAAGGAACAGGCGCCGCTGACCACGGCGGACACCGGGGCGCCGCAGCCGGGGCAGCCCAGGGACCTCGCCTTGTCCGGGGGGCGGGAGGCAGCGCTGCGGGCCCGGGAGAGGGTCCAGTCCTCCATGGCGTAGACCCCCTGCCGCCGGCCGGCCCTGGACACCTCGGTGTAATTGGACTCGAAGCGGACGCCGACCACGACGTTGGGCGCCGCGGGGTCGTCGACGCCGCGGACGCGGGTGTAGTTCATGGAGCCCACCACCACGTTCTCGATGCCCGCGAGGTCGCCGGGCGCAGGCAGCGCCAGGAGGTGGGGCGAAAAGTAGGCGGAGAGGGTGTGCAGGGCCGCCGCCCCCCGGGCGCGGTGAAACTCGGTGTAGAGCCCGTAGAGGAAATCCTCGAAACTGACCAGGGAGAAGGCCGGGTCCAGGGTACGGATCTTCTCGATCTCCGCGCGGGGGGTTTCCCGGGGCGTCGGGGGCACGGGCGGGGGCGGGGGCGTGACGGTCGACCATCCGCCGGCGGCCTTCTGCTTGCCGGCCATGACGATGAAGAAGACGATGAGCGCCAGGACGATCAGGCCCAGGAGGGGATAGTGAAAGAGCAGTGAAATCAGCTGAAAGATCAGCATGGCGCCACCCCCGTTGCCGCCGCCGCCCCCCCCGTGCCCCCCGCTGCCGCGGGAACTCCCGCCGAAGGAGTGCCCGCCGCCGGGCCGGGCCAGGAGGTCGTCCGTGACGACGGCCAGGAACAGCGGGGCGAGGACCGCCACGAGGGCCAGGACCAGCGCCGGGCGAAGCAACGGGGTCCGCGGGGCGCTCATGATTCGCCCACCTCGTCGGGGAGTTCGTTGACGTCGTCGGAGCGCCGCGGGAGGAGCCCGGTCAGGATCGGCCCCATCGCCCGGATCCCGTTGAGAAATTGCCGGAGGTTTCCCCTCCCCCGGAGGGACCCCTGCAGATCGTGCACGAGGGTCTCCCAGCCCGGGCCCAGGCGCGAGGCATCGACCCCCTTGTCACAGACCACCTCCACCCGGCGCTCGAACAGCGAAACGTAGACCAGGACCCCGGCATCGTCGCGCGTCCGGAAGACGCCGTATTCGAAAAAGGCTGACCGGGCGGACTTCAGGACGTTCTCCGCCTTGACCCGGCCCGGGACCAGGAGCCGGCGCAGGAGGGGGCAGAACGCGCAGAAGAAGGCCCCGAGGATGAAGGCGGCGGTGACTTCCAGCGGCCAGAAGGCCTCGGCGAAGGGCTGGGGGTGGAAGATCAGCACCGCGAGGGTGACGAGGGCCAGGATGAAGCCGAAGAGGTAATCCGCCGACCGGTAGTACCCGGACAGCCTGCGGACGGTCACCACGATTTCCGCCGAGGTCCGGGCCTCGACCGCGCGGATCGCCTCCATGGTCATCTTCCGGGCTTGCGGCTGAAGAAAGGCCGGTGTCAGCATAGTCCCTCCAGTTGAGTCGGCGGGGTCGGCGGCCTCCCGGGCCGCGAGCGCGTCACGGGACGGCCGGGTGCGCCCCGGAAGCGGCCGTCCCCGGCAGGTGAACCGCCGCCCCGTCGGCGGGCAGCGCCCGTCCGTCCAGGTCGACGAGGATCCCGGGGAGTTCCCGGATGTCGTCGAACGTCCGGTGCGGCGGCCGAACGGCGTTCTCGAGCGTCCCGTACCCGCGGGAGTGGAAGCAGCTCCAGGCCCCGGCGGCGTGGGCGCAGTTCACGTCGGCCGCCGAGTCGCCCACCAGGACGGTTTCCGACGGCCCGGACCCCGTCTCCGCCATGAAATGCAGCAGGCCGTCCGGCGCCGGTTTCTTCCCGTGGAAGGAATCCCCGCCCCAGATTCGCCGGAAGTGGCCGTCCAAACCCAGGGTCTTCAAAACCTTGACCGTGATGCCCCCGGGCTTGTTGGAAAGGACGGCCAACTGCCGGCCCTGCCCGGCCAGGGCCGCGAGCAGGTCGGCGGCCCCGGGGTAAGGGACCGTGGCTTCGCAGGGGTGCGCGTCGTAGAACCGGACGAAGCGGTCCAGTGCCGCTTCGGTCAGCTCCGGCGGGGCGCCGGGGCCCACGGCACACCGCATCAGGTGGGCGGCCCCCTGGCCGACGTGCCGGCGGACCCACCCCAGGGACCTCGGGGGCAGCGAGAGCCCGGACAGGGCGTGATCGACGGCGGACCCGATGTCGGTCAACGAATCGACGAGGGTCCCGTCCAGGTCAAACACGATGGCGCGGATCGGCATGGTCGGTCTTCTCCGTGTCGGGTCGATTCTACCGCATTCCCCCGCCCGCACCAAGGGGATTGTTCCGGGGGTGTCCCAAGCCCTCCGCCGGAGGCCGGGCATCCGAAGTCCCGGCCGGGGCGGGGTGGGGAGGGGCGGCCGCCGGCACGCAAACGATCACCGGGCGCAGGAACGTTATGTTTCGTTGAAATCAGGGGAGTTGTACGCCAGAACTTTATGTCCCGCAGATTCTATTGGTGTTAGATAGTATCTGGCACCCTCTCGAGGCTTGACAGGGGGCGCGGGATAGGGCAAGATGTTCCCGAATCCTGCGGGATCGGAAAAATCAGACGGTCGAGGAGGTCGCGATGCGTTCGAGAGGGATCGTTCTGGCGGGGCTGGGGATCCTCTTCCTGGCGGGGGCGGCGTTCGCCGGTGAAAAGGGTGCGTCGGTGCGGACCGAGGGCGGCGAGGTGAACGGGGTCACCACCCTGATCCTGGACGGCAGGTTCCCGGACGAGGGGGAGCCGTGGAACTCGGACCGCTGCGTCTGGTGGGAACAGGCCGGCGTTTCGCTCCTGATCGACCTGAAACAGCCCAAGCTCGTGCGCGACATCCACCTCCAGGTGGACAACAACGACCGCTACGACGTCGACTATTCCCTCGACGGCATCCGGTACCACAACCTCTTTCACATCCAGGAGGACCACGGGGAGATCAGCGACGGGATGGACACCCTCAGCTCGGAGGAGGGGAACCCCGAGTACGAGCCGGCCATCGACTTCAAGCCCGTCAAGGCCCGATTCCTGCGGATCCGGGCTGTCGGCGGCGACGACATGTACGCCGTCGCCGAGGTCGATGTCGTCGCCGACCCCATCCCCTGACCCCCGGCCCGGACGGATCGGAAGCCGGCGGCTCAGTCTGCGACCCGCCACGCCGGGCCGCGCCGCCGCCGCGGGGCGGGGGCGTAGTACCAGATCATCAGCAGGGCCCCGGCCAAAAACGCCTTGCGGGCGTCCAGAGGGAGATCGCCTTTCCAGTTCAGAGTGAACTGCCGCAGCGCCAGGTTCCCCTCGCCGATGTCGCCCCAGCGTCGCTCCAGGTCCCCGACCGGTTCTCCGTCGTAGCAGAGCCTGAACTTCATCGGGAGTCGCCCCGTCGCACTCAGCCCGCCCACCCGGTCCCCCCCGGCACTGTAAAGGCCGTAGTCCCGCCCCGGCCAGGACGACTCGCGCACCACCGCCGCCATCGCCAGGGAGTGGTGATCCAGCACCACGGCACGGGAGGCCAGGAGCGCCGGCTGCTTCCGGACGTAGAGCCAGACGCTCCCCTGCCCGTCCAGGACCCGCAGCTCCCCCCTCCGCCAGGGGCCGGGGAGGATGTCGTTGACGAACAGGCCTTTTTGCTCGGTGAACAGAACCATGTTGGCCCCGCTCACCACGTAACGCTGTCGGAACTCGAAGCCGTCCGGCGCCTGCTGCTTGAGGGTGAGGGCGGTGCTGGCGGCAAGCAACTGGTCCAGCAGGTTCCCTTCGAGGTCGGGGACCGGCACGACGACCGCCCGCTTCGCGTCCTGTCCCGGCACTTGCTCCTGCACGAAAGCCTCCCCGAATGCTTTGATTTCCCCGAAAATTATTCTATAATGAAGCCTGATTTGCGCAAAACATTCCTTGGGGTTTAGTCATGAAGATCTGCAACACCTGTCGGCACGAATATGGCGACGAGTACCACTTCTGCCCGGAGGACGGCTCCCCGCTGCAGAAATCGGGCACCGGGGCCGATCCCTACATCGGCCGCACACTGCTCAACCAGTACGAGGTCGCCGAAAAGGCCTTCGAAGGGTTGTTCGGCGACACCTACCGCGCGGTGCAGAAACCCCTCGGCCGGAACGTGCTGATCGAAGTCTTTCACCCCACGCACGAGCCCGTGGCCTCCATGAAGGAGAAAATCGGGGAGGTTGTCCGGAAGAACACCGGCCTGCAGCACGCCAACATCGGCCGGGTCTTCGAGGAGGGCGTCACCGACGACGGCCGGGTGTTCATCGTGTCGGAAAACATCGAGGGCGTGTCCCTGAGGGAACTGCTCCGGGAACGGGCCTCCTTCGACGAGGAGCGGGTCCTCGGGCTGTTCATCCAGGTGTCGGACGCTCTCCAGCACGTCCACGAGAAGATGTCCGAGCACGGCCACCTGACGCCGGACGACATCCTGATCTACCGGGAAAGCTCCGGGCAGGAGTTCGTCCAGGTCCGGAATTTCGGCGTCAGCCGGCTAGTCTACCTGGACCAACTGGCCCGCTACCGCCAGACGGAGGACGAAAGCGCCCTGAGCGCCGAGGCGGTGGCCTACCTGTCCCCCGGGTTGTGCGCCGGGTCCCTCGCCGTGGACGACCAGGACGACATCTACGCGTTCGGCGCCATCCTTTACCAGATCCTGTCGGGGGCCCTGCTGTTCGAGGCGCCGACGGCGGAGGCCATGATGGAGGCCCACATTTCCGTGGAAGCCCTCCCGCTGAAGAACCTCCCGGATTGCAAGAGCCTGGACCCCCGGTGGGACGATCTCCTCACCGAATGCCTGGACAAGGAGAAGACCGGGCGTCTCGCCTCGATCCGGGAAGCCAAGAGTGCGCTCCGGAAGATCCGGGAATCGCGGGTCAAGAAGGCCGGGCCCCAGCCGTTCGTCCCCATCATGCGGGAACCGGACGACGCCGAGGTCCCGGACGCGGAGTACAGTTCCGAGGAGATCTCCGCCGTATCCAACGTCCGGCGGAAGATGATGCCCCTTTCCCAGACCTTCATGATCTCTCGTGAGGAACTGGAGCAGCTTCACCTGCGTGCAGAGAAGGCCGCGGAGGAGCGGGGCGGGCCCCCGGAGCCCGCCGCAACGCCTGCGGTGGAGGTCCACCTGGACGATATCCTCCCCCAGAAGGCCCCGGCAAGACCCGAAGTGCCGCCCGAGCCGATGCTGCCGCTGATCCCGGAACCGGCGCCGCCGGCCCCCGAGCCCCTGCCGGTTCCGGAAACGCCCGCCCCGCCGCCGGCTCCGGAACCCCCGACGGTGGTGATTCCGGCAGCCCAGCCGGCGCCCCCGCCGGCCCCCGAACCGGCACCGGCTCCCCTCCCGCCCCCTGTGGCGCCCTTCGCGACGGAAGCGCCGGCCGAGCCCGAGTTGTCGCTGACCCCCATCGTGCCGCCCCAACCGGAGTTCCCCGAGGAACCGGAACCGGGCGGCGGGCTGGAGTGGGAGGAATTCGAGGAGGCGCCCGAGGAACCCGCCCCGGAGGGCGGGGAGACGGTCGAACCCCCGGCCCCGGCCGAGGGGCGCCGGGTGGAGAAGACCCTTCTCCTGGACGAGTGGCCGTCGATGGCGGAAATCGCGGCCGCTTCATCGCGTTCCTTCATGCCGGAGGCGAAGCCGGAACCGGAGGAGAAAACCGTTCCTCGCGACAAGACGCTGCTCGCGGAGGAGGTCACCGCCCTGGACTGGCAGCAGGAAGTCCCGCCGCCAGCGAAGAAACCCGAGGCCGAGCCCACCCTCCTGGAGCAACCGGCCTACGCCGAGGCCCCGCCCCCGCCGGCCGCCCCGCCCCAGACGGGGCGGATCTCCCCGCCGCCGGAGCCTCCGCGCCCCCTGACGCCGTTCCCTGACGTCCGGCCGACCCCCCACCCGAAACCGGGAGAGTACCATCCCCCGCAGCCGTATGCGACCCCGGCGCCCCCGGCTGCTCCCGCCCCGCCGGTGTACACGCCGCCGCCGGCCCCCCAGGGGGTCCCGGCCGAAGCTCAGCCGCCCTACGCTCCCTACCCGCACCCGGAACCCCGCCCGTACCCCCCGCCGGAGCCCCCGGCATCCTACCCGGCCCCCGAGGGCGGCCCTTACCCGCCCGCGGAAGTGCCCCGGAAGTCCCGCAAGTGGATCCTGTGGGTCGTGATCCTGCTCGTTCTCGCGGGCCTGGCGGTGGGCGGGTGGTTCCTGTACCAGAAGTTCTTCGGGGGCTCGGGGAAACTGGTCCTGGACTCCGTTCCCAAGGGCGCCAAGGTCTACCTCGACGGCAACCAGATCGGGCTGACCCCCCTCGACCAGAGCGTCAAGCCGGGGTCTCACACCGTGAAAGTGGCCCTCGAGGGGTACCAGGACAACGAGATGAAGATCGAGATCCAGGCGGGGGTCACCCTGCAGATCCCGCCGGTCAAGCTGGTCCCGCTGTCGACCACACCGCAGCCGGTCTTCGACGACTCGGCCAACCGGCTCGCCGAGCTGAAGAAAATGTACAAGATCGCCCTGGAGGGCCAGCAGTACTTCAAGCCCGAGGGGACCAGCGCCGCGGACTACTTCAACCAGATCCTGATGGTGAACCCCGCCGACCCCGAACTGGCCGCCGGCAAGGCCGACCTGGTGGCCAGGGGGAAGGAGGAAGGTGCACGGGCCGTGGCGTCCAGCAACTTTCCCGAGGCGGAGCGGATCTACTCGCTCCTGCTGCAGATCGAGCCCGCGGACCCCGCCATCCAGTCCGAGTACCAGAAGATCAAGGACAAGCTCGGTCCCGAGTACCAGAAGAAGATGGCCATGATCCGGGACCTCCTGAAAAAGTGTGACGCCGCCATCGGCGAGGGCCGCCTCGTGACCCCGGCGGGGGAGAACGCCATCACCTACTGCCGCCAGATCCTCGAGCTGGATGCCCGGAACAAGGCCGCCGCCAACAAGATCCCCAAGATCCAGGCCCAGGTGAAGGCCCAGATCAACCGCGTCCTGGACGCCAAGAACTGGGACCAGGCGCGGGGGCTCCTTCAGGCTTACGGGGCCGCGTTCCCCGCCGAGAAGGGGTGGGTGGACGGACGACTCGGGTTCATCCAGCAGCAGATCGAGGAGACGGCGCGCCGCCAGGCCGAAGCGGAAGCGGAGGAGCAGCGCCGTCAGTCCCAGGAGCGGTTCCGGAAGCTGGTGGCCGACGGGGCCGAGGCTTACCGGCAGAAGAACTACGCCAGGGCGGTGGAGTGCCTGTCCCAGGTTCACCAGGGCGACCCACGGAACGTGGAGGCCTGCTTCATGCTGGGAGACTCCTACCTCGAACTGAAGAACGCCGGGAAGGCCATCGAGTTCTTCAAGAAGACCGTGGCGATGAAGCCGGACCACGTGGTGGCCGTCCTGAACCTGGGCATGATCTACTACCGCGAGCAGAACTACGACAGCGCCGCCCAGTACCTCCAGAAAGCGGCCCAGCTGGGCGGCGTTCCCGGGTCGAACTTCACCCCCGCCGAGCTCAACCGGCTCGTCGCCGAGTGCGAGACCCGCAAGAAGTTCAAGGCCCTGTGCGCCCAGACCTTCAACGCCGAACACAAGCACATGTTCGGCGGCTGCGAGGGGGTCGTCATCTTCACCCCGGAAAATTTCCGCTTCACCGCCAACGACAAGAAACACAACTACACCTTCGCCCTGAAGAGCATGAGCGCCCTGGAGTTCAGCGGCGACAAGTTCTCCTTCAAGGTGGGGGGGAAGGGTTACGACTTCAAGATCAAGTCCGGGAGCATCGGCCAGATCCAGTCCACCCTCCTGGAGTACCTGAAGCTGAAGTGAGGCCCCCCTCATTGACGCGGTTCCGGGCGGGCCGTCGGCCCGCCCGTTTTCTTTGGGGCGAGGGGCGGCGCGGGCACTGACCATCGAGCCCGTTTCAGTCAGAGCCGCGTGCGTCAGCAAGCGGTCACACAACCCTGACAGCACCGCCAAAAGTCAATTCTGCCGCATCGAACGCAAAAAATGACAGGTCTTTTAAATACACTATAATCTATGAGTTCGGACCTTCTTTGCGTGTCTTTGCGCTCTTTGTGGCCGATAGGTCCGGTCTTTTTTCGGGGCCGTCAAAGCGGGGGCGCCGCCATCGGGTTGGTGACCGCCGTGTCAAGCGCCGTTGACAATTGCGGGCAAACGGGTATACTGTTTTTTTCATCTTGCCGGGAGATTCACCACCATGAGCTTCTCATTCGCCCCCTACCGCCGGTTCGAGCCGGAACTCCTCCCGCCCGAGGCCGTCGAGGCCCTCCAGGCACTGGGGAGGAAGGCCCGGGCGGACGTTCTCCGCATGACCACCCTGGCGTCCTCCGGCCACCCCGGCGGGTCCATGTCCTCCATGGAGATGTACCTGCTTCTCTGGGCCCTGGCCAACGTCGACCCCGCCGACCCGCACCGCCCCGACCGCGACCGGATCGTGGTGAGCCACGGGCACACCTCCCCCGGCGTGTACTCCGTGCTGGGGAACCTCGGGTTCTTCGACGTCGACGATGCTGTCGCCCACTTCCGCCAGGCGGACAGCCCCTGGGAGGGCCACGTGGAACGCTGTGTCCCCGGCGTGGAGTGGAGCACTGGCAACCTCGGGCAGGGGCTGTCGGCGGGCTGCGGGATGGCGCTGGCCTCCCGGATTCACGGGGTCCCCTTTCACGTCTTCGTGGTGATGGGGGACGGGGAGCAGCAAAAGGGGCAGATCTCCGAGGCGCGGCGCTTCGCCGCCAAGTACGGCCTGTCGAACCTGACCTGCCTGGTGGACCGCAACCACCTCCAGATCAGCGGCAAGACCGAGAGCGTCATGCCCCAGAACGTGGAGGAGAACTTCCGGAGCGACGGGTGGAACGTCGTCCGCGTGGACGGGCACGACCTGCAGGCCCTCTACGCGGCGATCCGGGGAGCGGTCCGCGACGGGGAACACTGCACCGCCATCGTGGCCGAGACGGTCATGGGCAAGGGCGTGCCCTTCATGGAAAACGACGAGAAATGGCACGGCCAGGCCCTCTCCGAGGACCCGTGCCGCCAGGCCCTGGCGATCCTGGGCCAACCCGGCGACCTCGACCGTTACCGCGAGCGCCGGGCACGGGGAACGACGCACCTCGCCGGGGCGCAGCTCCCGGCGTTCCGCCCGGTGCTGGAGACGGGGACCCCCGTGGTCTACACCCCGGACAAGCCCACCGACAACCGGAGCGCCTGGGGCCGGGCCCTGGAAGACATCGCGAAGGCGAACGCCGGGCGGGAGGGCGCCACCCCGCTCGCCCTCTTCGACTGCGACCTGGCGGTGAGCGTGAAGACCGCCGGTTTCGCCCAGGCGACGCCGGATCGGTTCTTCCAGACCGGGATCATGGAGCACCACGCCGCCGCCGCCGCGGGGGCCCTCTCCTGCCAGGACGTGCAGGTCTTCTGGTCCGACTTCGGGGTCTTCGGCGTGGACGAGACCTACAACCAGCAGCGCCTCAACGACATCAACGAGGCGAACCTCAAGGTGGTCTGCACCCACGTCGGGCTGGACGTCGGGGAGGACGGCAAGACCCACCAGTGCATCGACTACGTGGGGGCGCTCGCCAACCTGTTCCACTTCAAGGTGGTGGTCCCCGCCGACCCGAACCAGACCGACCGGGTCGTCCGCTGGGCGGCCCTCCAGCCGGGGAACGTCTTCATCGGGATGGGGCGATCCAAGCTGAACCCCGTTGTCGACGCCGAAGGGGAACCCTTCTTCGGGGGGGACTATGTCTTCGAGTACGGGCGGACCGACCTGCTCCGGAACGGCCCCGACGCCGTCGTGGCCGCCATGGGGAGCACCGTCCCCTGTGCGCTGAAGGCCGCCGAAATGCTGGCCGCCGAGGGGCTCCGGGTCACGGTGCTCAACGTCTCCTGCCCCCTGGCCATCGACGAGGGCGCCCTCTCGTGCATCCAATCCATCGGGCGCCTGGTGACGGTGGAGGACCACAACGTCCACACCGGCCTCGGCGCCGCCGTCGCCCGCCGTCTCCTGGAGACCGGCCGTCACGCCCGGGTGATCATGCTGGGGGTGAGGGACTACGCCGCGTCGGGCGTCCCCGATGCGGTGATGCGCCTGCAGGGGATGGACGAAACGGCCGTGGCCGACGCCGTCCGCACGCTTTGCGGACGGGCGGACTGATCGAAATCAAAACGCATGGAGGGCTTTATGAGCCGGAAAAACGTGGCAATCATCCTGGGCGTCCTTTGGCTGGGCATCGGCACGCTGGCGGCACAGGGCACTCCCCCCGCCAACCCCCCGGGCACCGCCCCCGCCGACACGCCGTCGACGGTGACGCCCCCGCCCCGGCCCGTGCCGGGGCTGGTCGGGAGCGCCGAGCTGACGCTCACCACGCCGGGGCCGACCGGCACCACCGTCACCCTGGACGCCTGCATCGACCTGTCGAAAACCCGGGTCATCCTCGAAGGGAGCGGGCAGAAACCCTGCGTGCTGGGCGCCTACGTTCTGGGGCTTCGTTTCGACCCCAAGACCACCCGCCTGGTGGACATCCAGGGAGGGACCACGTCCGAATTCAACGGGAAGCCCATCTTCACCAACCTCGAGAAGGCCAACAAGGAAGGGCTCGTGAAGTTCACCGCCGTCCAGACCGGCGCCCAGTCCCCCACGGGGCTGATCTCCGTAGCGAAGATCCAGCTCGAGATCTCCTCGGCGGACGACCTGAAGAAGCTCGAACTTTACGGGGATTCGCTGGCCAGCACCATCTACGGGGTCAAGGACGGGAAGCCCATCGGGCCCTATTCCATCCCGTCCGGCACCTGCCCCGCGACGGTGGTGAAGTAAGCCGGTCCGATCCACGTCGAAACGGACTCGTTTACCGGCTTGTCCGGGACTGGATCAGCGCGACGCGGGCCGGGATGGGTTGTTCGTGTATTACGTGTGGTTCGTGGTTAATCGTCCGAGGTGATGCGGATCGACTTGAGGAACATGTAGTCCTCTCGCGAGAGGTTGAGCTGGGACTTGTCCTCGGGCTCGTCCCGGCCCGTGCAGGTCACCGTGCCCTTCTCGTTGCCCGCGCAGGTGAAGGAGATCTGCACGTTGTAGCCCATGGCGTGGATGGCCCGGATGACGCCCTTGAGTTCCCGGTTCTCCCGGACGATCTTGTTGAGCATCTGGTTGAGTTCCTGGATCAGGATTTCCACGTTCCGTTCCATCGGTCACCCCTGATGGCTTCATGATAAACCAAGCCCCCCCGCCCGTCAAGCGCGCAAACAAAATGCCGGGAAAAGGTCGGGATAGGGTTGCGCGCCCCTTGTTTCACCCTTGGCCGGAGATCGGGGGCAGGCTGGCGCGGTCGTCGGTTTTCGGAAACGAGGAGGGTCGAACATGAAGCGCGGCGTCACGGTGGCCGGGGCCGGTTCCAAACGGGGGGGGCCGCTTCCCGCCCGGGCCAGGAAACGGCCCGCGCGGTGGGCCCTCCTGGGTGTCGCCTGGGCCTCCTTGGCCGCGGCGGCTTTCACCCGCCCGCCGGCGGAAGCGCCGGTCATCGTCAGCCGCGTGGAACTGGTGCCCGTGGACGTCCTGGTCACGGTCCGGGGCGACGGGCCCCTCCCGCCCCTGAGCGCCGACGACTTCGAGGTCTTCGAGAACGGGGAGCCCCGGCCCCTGGAGTATTTCGCCCCCGGCTTTCCCGGCGATCCGGCCGGCGGGGCGGCGCCCCCCGTCCCGGCGTCCCCGGCCCCCGCCGCCTTCGGCGGGCCGGGACGCACCTTCGTGGTTTTCATCGGCCGAATGGGCACCGTTGACCCCTTCGACAGCCTCGGGGACCTGGCGGTCTTCCTGCGGGATCGCCTCGGGCCCGACGACCGGGTCGCCCTCATGGCCTACAACCGGATGACCCCGTTCACCGCGCGGATCGAGGACGTCCTTGACGTCCTGGGACGCTACCGGCGCGCGTTCCGGGAGATCGAAGCCATCATGCAGGTGCGGACCGACGACCTCCTGGGAATCGTGGAGCGGGACTTCGCCCCGGACGTCCAGCAGCGGATCGACGGGATTTTCGAGGCGGCGGGGACGATGCGCAACCGCCTCCCGGAGGGCGTCGCCTTCCCCACGTCCTCCGCCCTGAAGCGGCTCTCACGGGCGGAGCAGGCCCGGGGCGGGCGGGCCCTCATGGACCTGCAGAACCTTCACCGCGCCGTGGGGATCCTGGACCGTCAGCCCGGCGCGAAGCACCTCCTCTTCTTCTCCGCCGACGGCCTCTTCCTCAAGCACCCCGCCTCCGACCACCAGCTGGCCCTGGCGGCCAACGCCGCCCGGGTGGCCGTCCACACCTTCCAGACCGGCGGGATGGATTCCGGGTACACCCGCCAGGGCGTGGACACCGCGACCGCTCTCGGCAGCATCCGGCGGGTCTCCGACCTCACCGGCGGCCTCGCCTTCGTCCACGCACCGATCGCGGAAGGGCTCCGGGCCGTGGACCGGCTCACCCGGAGCACCTTCACCCTCGGCTTCTCCCCGTCGGGAAAGGCCCGCCCCGGGGAATACCGCTCGATCCGCGTGCGGGTGAAGCGCCCCGGCCTGGCCCTCCACTACCGCCGGTACTACCGGGGTTGACTGCACCCCGAGCTTCAGCGAGGGGCCACCTGCCGTCCCTGGCGGATTTCGAACGGGTCAGGGCGGACCTCCGGATCGGAAAGCTAACCCTCTTCGTGGATGCTGGATCGAGAGCGGCTGGGAAAGCGGCCCACTGGCAGGTGAGACGGTCCGGCCTCGACTTCGGCCAACAGGGCCGGGGCGCCTGGCGGGGCACGTCATACCTATGGTGAGCGACGCCATCATCAGCCACAACGCCGAGTACACGGATGTCGTCCGGAAGATCACCCGGTCGATGCCGCTGAGAGCCCTCTCCCTCCAGATGAAAGTCCTGTCGGGCGACCTCGGGGCACTGGAAACGCAGCCGGCGGAGACGCTCCGGAAAGACCACGGCCTCGACTCCCCCGCCCTGCTCAACCGCCTCGGGTACGATCTGCTCCAGCACCGTCGCCCGGCGGAGGCCATCAATGTCTTCAAGGCCAATGCCCGCCTCTTCCCCGACGATCCGAACGCTTACGACAGCCTCGGTGAGGCGCTGGAGCGCGACAACCGGAAGGAGGAGGCTCTCGCCAGTTACGAGAAAGCCGTTCTCAAGGCGCGGGAGCGGAACGACCCGCGATTGGGCATCTACGAGAAAAACTTCAACCGGCTGAAGGGGGCCGAGAAATAGCACCCCCGGCCGGGCCCGTGGTGTTCGCCGGGGTGTCGGGCCCGGCCTTCCCCGCACCCTGCCAGGGTGCGTTGGCTCCCCCCCTGCCGCGTTACGGGGGCGGCGACGCGAGCGCCCGGAACCTGAATCATGCCCGCCACCCTTTTGCCCCGTGCGGATCGTGGCCTTTCGTATCTTCACCGCGCCAGGGTCGTGTACCCCGTTGCCTCGCCCCGCAGAGGTCGTGCCCGCCGTGTCCTCACCCCGCCAGGGGTTCAATCTGTGTAGAATCCTATCCCCAGATCGCTCCCCGAACCCCGTCAGTTCAATCGGAATGGACCGGTGGGGAGTGCGGCGCGCAGGCCACCGGAGTGACGGTGGGAATGTCCTGGGGAGCGCGGCGCGGAGGTCTGACGGAGCGCCGCTTTTCAACAAGCCCCAGGAGCAAGGCGCGCAGGCCACCGGAGTGACGGTGGGAATGTCCTGGGGAGCGCGGCGCGGAGGTCTGACGGAGCGCCGCTTTTCAACAAGCCCCAGGAGCAAGGCGCGCAGGCCGCCGGAGCGCCGTCGGAGGGGGGCCGCATCACCCTCCCGGGGAGCAAGGTCACCAGACGGACGCACCGCAGCCCCGCGCCGCTCCGGAAGCCTGCGCGGCGCGTTCAAAGCGGCGCCCCGTCAGAGCTGACGCCCCCGCAAATAGTCTTTTTTGCCCGCGAATCACGCGAATGAACGCGAATCAGAAATCTGAAATCAAAAACTGATAGATATTATTCGTGTTATAATTTCGCGTCCATTCGTTTTATTCGCGGGAAATCTCCCTTTCGCGACTTTTTGCGGGGTCATCAGAGCTGCGCGCCGCACGGGATTGGCCCACTCACGACGATGTTCCGGTCCTTGCACGTGTCGGCGTCCGCTTTAACTACTTCCCGGCCCCCACCAGGACGAAGGCCGCCCAGTGAAAGGGGTGGGCGAAGCCGGGCTGCCGGGCCAGGTTCGCCTGGGCGCGCCGGAGCGCCTGGTCCCGGGGTACGCCGGCCAGGATCTCCCGGTAGAAGGCGTGCATGAAGCGGGCGGTGGATTCGTCCGAGATCGGCCACAGGGTCACGACGACGCTCCGGGCGCCGGCGTAGAGGAACGCCCGCGTCAGCCCCAGGATGCCTTCCCCCCCGAAGACCTTCCCCACCCCCGTCTCGCAGGCGGACAGCACCACGCAGTCGCTGTCGAGCCGAAGGTCCTGGATGATCTCCCAGGCCTGGAGAAGGTCGGTCTTGCCGCTCTCGTCCTTTCCCGGGCCCTCTGCCGGGGCCGGGCTCAGGGCCAGGGCCGAGTTCATGGGGAAGTCCGGGTCCATCAGGCCGTGGCAGGCGAAGTGGACGAGCCGGGTCGAGCGGGAGAGCTTCAGGACGCTCTCCCTCGTCGCATCGGGCCCCAGGCGGACCTGGGCCCGTTCGCCGAACAGGCGGGCGATGCCCTCGATCTCCCGCCGCGTCCCGGGGAGGGGGCCCAGGTGAAAGCCCCGGGTCTTCAGCCGGGCCACTTCGTCCGGGACGTCACCGGGTTTTTCCGTGCCCGGGTAGACCGGGTCGCCGATCCCGGTCCAGTTCAGCCCGATCGCGACGGGACCGGGGCCGGGTTTCAACCCGGCGTAGACGGTCAGGGACGCCTGGACGGAAAGGGGGCGCTGGAGGCCCAGCGGCTGGCTCGGGTCCAGGCGGGCCTTCCCCCGGCCCGCGGGCGCTCCGGGGACCAGGGCGGCGAAGGGCAGGAGGTGGAGCGGGCCGTCCGGCAGCAGGAGGATTCGCTCGCAGCCGGCGACCTCCCGGGCGACGGGCCCCAGCAGGAGGGAAAACAGCTCCCGGGACGCCGCCCGGCATTCCTCGATGTCCGTATCCGGCTGGCTCACCGCCTCCCGGTAGACCATGACCCGGTTCGCCAGTTCCTGCCGCCCCGCCTTCAGCCGGACGACCCGCAATTCGTCGCCCGACGCCTTCCCCCGGGGTCTCCGCAGCGTGAAGAGGTAGCTCTCCGTCTCCCCCACGGCATAAGCCACCAGGAGCATGCCGGGCTCCAGGGCCTCCCGCATGCCGGCATAGTCCAGCGGTTTCGGGTACTGCAGGGCCGCCAGGCGCGGGGAAGCCTTGCGGATCTCCTCGGCCAGGGCGTCCTCCATCTGCGGGAGCATGAGCAGCTCCGCCCGCCAGGCCTCGATCTCCCGGGGGTCCGTCTTCGCCCCGGCCTGGCCGAGTTTCTCGGACAGGAACCGTCGCCGTCCCGCCATCTCCCGCTGCCGCTCCAGAAGCGCCGCCGGGATTTCCCCCCCGAGATCGACGTACCGCGAGGAAACCATCTCCAGCAGGGTCCGGGCCCGGGAGCGCTCGAGGGTTTCCAGGGCAAGCCGGGGCTGCTTCGTGTCCAGGCGGGCCGCGATCAGGTCCGTGTAGAAATCCCCGGTGACGGCGGAAAAGGCGGTCTTCGCCGAGGCGCCGCCCACCCGGGAGCGCTGGGCTTCCAGGGTGTCCACGGCCCGGGCCATCAGGTCGGCCGCGAGGGAAAGGGACCCCGCGGCCCTTTCCACCCGCGCCAGGCTCCGAAGGCTGTCGGCGAGATCGCGGCTGCCCGGCGCCAGGCGCTCCTGGAGGGTGACGGCCCGGTGAAGGGTCTCCCGCGCGGCGCCGAGGTCGCCCTGGCTCCGCAACACCTGCCCCAACCCGTCGAGGGTGAGGGCCATGTCGAGGCTGTCCGGCGCGTGGCGTTCCTTGAGGGCCAGCGCCTTGCGATAAAGGTCCCCGGCGGAGGCCGGGTCCCCCTGTGCGGCCGCCAGGTCCGCCAGGTCGTTGAGGGATTCGGCCATGTCCAGCGTCTCGGGCACCAGGCGTTCCTTCATGGCCAGCGCCTTCAGGTGGAACTCCCGGGCGGCCGCCAGGTCCCCGCGCTCGAAGGCCAGGGCGCCCAGGTTGTTCAGGACGTAGGCGGCCTCGAGGCCGTTGGGTGCCAGGCGTTCCCGGATGGCCAGGGCCTTGAGGTAGTACTCCCGCGCCATGGCCAGGTCTCCCTGTGCCCGCACAACGTTTCCCAGGCTGTCTAGCGTGACGGCCACCGCGGGGCCGTCCGGCGCCACGCTCTCCTGGACGGCCAGGGCCCGGGCCAGGAGTGCGCTCGCGACGGCGAGGTCTCCCTGCTCCTTTGCCACGCTGCTCAGGTCGATGAGGCAGCCGGCCACCGCCAGGCTCTTCGGGGCCAGCCGCTCCTGGATGGCCAACGCCCGGGTGCAGCACTCCCGCGCCGTCTTCAGGTCGCCCTGCTTCCGGTACGCGTTGCTCATGGCGGCGAGGCAGTGGGCCACGTCGAGGCTGTCCGGCGACAGGCGCTCCCGGATAGCCAGGGCTTTCCGGTAATACGCCTTCGCCAGGGGAAGGTCCCCCAGGTCCACCAGCAGCCCGGCGAAGTTGGAGAGGGCGTGGGCCACGTCGGCACTGTCCGGGGCCACGCGCTCGCGGATGGCCAGGGACTTTTCGAAGCGTTCCCGGGCCGTGGTCAGGTCGCCCAGGGCCGTGTCCAGGATGGCCAGGTTGTCGAGGCAACTGGCCACCAGGAGGCTGCCCGGCGACAGGCGTTCCTGGATGGACAACGCCCTCTGGAAGTACTCCCGCGCCGTGGCGGGGTCGCCCTGGTCATAGGCCACCGCCGCCAGGTTGTTGAGGTTCATGGCCAGGATCCGGCTGTCGGGTGCGAGGCGCTCCTTGATGGCCAGTGACTTGAGGAAGAACGCCTTCGCCTCGGCCAGGTTCCCCTGGGCGTAGCTGACCATGCCGAGGTTCTGCAGG
This sequence comes from Acidobacteriota bacterium, assembly GCA_018001935.1. Taxonomy (NCBI): domain Bacteria; kingdom Pseudomonadati; phylum Acidobacteriota; species Acidobacteriota bacterium. The sequence continues at coordinate 4,318 of JAGNHB010000060.1, read as the reverse complement.
CATTCGCCCATCTGGAGGTTGTCCGGGGTCAGGCGCTGCCGGATGGCCAGGGCTTTCTCGATGGCCTGGCGGGCCTCGGGGAGCCGGCCACGGTCGTACTCGAACTGGAAGACCCGGGTCAGCAGCAGGGCTTGGCGGGGTTCGAACCCCGCGTCCGGCAACAGGTCCCCGGCCCGGGCGTAGGCCCGGGCGGCGCCGTCGAGGTCGCCGTCCCCCTGGAGGGAGCGGCCGAGGAAGAGCGTGGCGATGAAAGCCCAGTAGCTCTTTCCGGGCGCTTCCTGTCCCCATCGCCCCAGGACCATCTCCGCTTCCGCCCAGCGGCGGGCGTAGAAATGGGCTTTCCCCAACTCGGTCCCCAGCCAGAGGGCCGTCTCGGGGAACCCGTCCTGCCGGGCTTCTTCCGCCAGCGCCTCCCAGGCTTTCCGGCCTTCCTCCCGGGTCTCCTTCTTCCGGAGCGCCTCACGGGCCTTGACGAACCGCGGGAGAGCCTCTTCGGAAAAATCGGCCCGGAACTCGCACCCCCAGTCGCCCTGGGGCACCCGGGCCTGGAGGGTTTCCTCTCCGCGCTTCAGGGTCAGGGCCGTGTCCCGGCCTTTCTCCCAGTCGAAGCGATAGGCCAGGAACGCCTCCAGCGGGACCGGTGACCGGTCGTTGACACCGACGACCCGGTCGCCGGGCCGGACCCCCGCCCGGGCGGCGAGGCCGTCCGCTGTGACCGAGTCCACCACGGGGAGGGACGACAGGACGAGGGGCGCCCGCGGTCCTTCCCCCGCGGCCACCGCACCGTTCCCGGCCAGGAGGGCCCCCAGGAGCGCCAACCATCCGATCCGATCGCCGATCTGCATGTGATTCCCCCGTCCGCTGTGCTCAGATCCCGCCCCCGCCGCCGGCCGACGGGCAGGCAAGGGGCACGGTTCGCCGGCCCGTCGCCCGGTGGCGCCGGGCACTCCTCTCGCGCGATTCCCTGGGCCCCCCGCGAAGCAACTTACACCACGCGGCCGCTCAACTGCAACATGAAACAACCCATATTGGGCTTGACACCCCGCTTGGGCCGTTGTACTTTTCGGCCGGGTTGCTCCTTTGCCCCGATCGTATCGAGCGAGACTGAATCCTGCGGCACGGAGTCCGCCTGCGCGATACGTCAACAGCGCTGATCAACACTTTCCTCGAGGGTGATCCCATGCACAACCAGACCCACCGGACGCGTCACCTGCCCGTGCTCCTGCACGCCGGCCTCCTGTTCTTTCTGCTCCAGCCCGTGTTCCCGTCGGCCGCCGAACCCCCCGCCGCCGCCCTGGTCGTGGGCTGCGAGGGCGCTGTGACGGCGAAGGCCGGCGACGGGGCCCGCAAACTCGAACCGATGGCCCTCCTGGACCGTGACGAGGTGGTCTCCACGGGGCCCGACGGCCAGCTCACCCTGCTGTTCTTCCCCGACGGGCGGGAGTACACCCTCGGCCCGAAATCGAGCGCCCGGCTGAGGGAGAAGGCGGTGGAGCGCCTGACCGGGACCGTCACGGCGTCCGGAGGCGGCAAGGTCGCCGTGGGCCTGCCGCCAAACCCGCGCATCACCTCGAAACGGGTGGCCGGCGAGGTGCTCCGGGGAGACCGCCCCTACCGGGGCTTCCTGGCCCCGCCGCCCAACGGGGCCACCCTGGAGCCCCGGCCGGAGTTCCGGTGGACGGGGCGGAGCGCCGAGGATGCGCTCCGGCTCACCCTGATGGACGCGGCCGGGAAACAGCTGGCGTCCCGGGAGGTCCGGGGCGACCGCCTGTCGGCCGAACACCTGGGTGCGCCGGAACTGGAGCCGGGCCGGGCCTACACCGTGAGGCTTCACCCGGCCGCCGCCAGCGGCCTGGAAGACCCCTCGGCCTCCTTCACCGCCCGGTTCCGGGTCCTCCCGCGCCACGAGGCCGGGCAGGTCCTCCAGGCCCGACGAGCGGCCGAGGCGGCCCGGAACGCCGGCCGGAAGGCCGACCCGGCCGTGCTGGAGTACTTCTTCCTGCTGGCCGAGTTGAAACTGTACCCCGAGGCGATCCAGGTCGGCGAGTCCCTTCGGCGCGAGCTGCCGGGCAACATCTTCATCCTGCGCTTCCTCGCCCTGGCGTACCGGGAATCGGGCCAGCGGGACACGTCCAACCAGCTCCTGGAGGAAATCATCACCATCGAGGCCAAGCCCCGGCCGCCGGCCGTGAGCGAGTAGGGACGTGAACATCGACCGGCGGGACTTCATCCGGTACGGCGCCGCCGGGATGGGCGCCTCGGTGCTCCTCGGGGCCGGGACGGACGACCCGGTCCGTCCCGCTCGACGGGATACGGGCCAGAAGGAGGAGGACGTCGTGAAACCCCCGGGCAGGGAAACCTTAATCGCCGATCACGCGCTCTCGTGGTGGATCGAAAAGTACAAACTCCCCCTGCACGTCTACGTCGCTCCCGTCATCGAACGGAACGTGAAGGCGTTCAAACAGGTGTTCCATCAGCTTTACCCGAAGGGGCACATCCGCTTCGCGGCGAAGGCCTGCACCCACCCGGCGGTCTTCCGGGTCGTCCTCCGCGAGGGCGCCGGGATCGACGTGGCGTCCTACTTCGAGACCCGGTGTGCGCTGGAGGCCGGGGCGGACCCGAAGCAGCTCGACCTCAACGGCAACTGCAAGGAGGACTTCCTCATCGAGCAGGCCATCCGGACGGACATGCTGATCGTGGCCGACAGCCTCGAGGAGTTCCAACTCGTCTCCGGGGTGGCGAAAAGGATGGGGAAGAGCCCCCGGGTCGTCCTGAGGGTCAGCGGGTTCGAACTGGGCCGCGTCACCGCCGAGGCCGTCTTCACCGCCGGAAAGTGGACCAAGTTCGGGACCAGCCTGGACGAAGTCCCCGCCTTCCTGCAGACGCTGGACAGCCACCCCCACGTCCGCCTCCTGGGCTTCCACACCCACATCGGCTCCCAGATCGCCGACCTGGAGCCTTACCTGGCCGTCCTGGGCAAGCTGATCGAACTGGGGCACCTCCTGAAAGGGACCGGGCGGAACTGCGAGATCATCAACATCGGCGGAGGCTTTCCCATCTCCTATGTGGACAGGGAGGAGTGGGACCGGTTCATGGAGCGGACCCGGGAAGGCTATCTCGCCGCGCGGAAGGGGGACCCGAGCCGCCTCTTCCTGTGGAACAACCGTACGGGAGGCCTGGACATCGGTCCCGACGGCGGGGTGAACTCCTCGAACTGGAACGACGAGAAATTCTTCAGCCCCTATCCCAAGGAAAAGATGGTGGAAGCCATTCTCAGGGGCAAGGTCGCGGTCCGGGGGGAGAGCGCGGGCACCGTGGACGCCCTGAAGGCCCTGGGGGAACCCGCCTTCGTGATCGAGCCCGGCCGGAGCGTCGTGGGGGACTCGGCTGTCACACTGGCCCGGGTGGCCCACGTCCGGAAGGTCGGGGGAGGGCACAACCTGTTGACCCTGGAGATGGGCGTGACCAGTTTCGGGACCGCCCTGGTCTACATCCCGGTCCACCACTGGGAGATCGCCAGCGACCCGGAGCGCAGGGACCCAGAGCCCTTCGAGGCCTTCGTGGGGGGAAACCTCTGCTTCTCCGGCGACATGCTGGCCAAGTACAAGGTGTCACTCCAGCGGAAACCGGTCCGGGGCGACGTGGTCCTCATCCGCGACACCGGCTCCTACGACGCCCAGTTCTTCGCGTCCAACCCGAACTCCTTCCCCCGCCCGGCCCGGGTCCTGGTGGAAAGCGACGGCAAACTGACGGTGATGCGGAAGCGGGACACCTACGAAGAGGTGTTCTCCCGCTGAGGATCCCCTGGGGGCGGCAGCGGGAAGCGGCCGGAGAATCGGGAGACCCCATCGGCTCCGGAATGAAGCGGATCAAACCGATGGCGTGCGGCGGCACGCGTCGCTGCACTGACTTGGATGAGCATCCGCATTCTCCCCCCAAACCTCCGCGGCCTGGCCGCGCGTCCCCGACTGCCCCTGTGCAGTCGAAGATTGATGCTCCCGCAAAAAGCCTGATTGTGATCTCACAAAAAGCCTGATTGTGATCTCACAGAGGCACGGAGAAGAATCCTGAGAATTGTTGATTCTATCAAAGACGTATTGCCTTTCCCCGTGCCTCCGTGTCCCTTTGAGAGAAAAGGACTTCCGGCGATGGCGTCAAGACGGGCCGCCGCACGCCCCTGTGCCGGGGTGGGGCAAGATGACCCCCGGTGGTGCAATCCAAAGCGGCGCCCCGAAACACGTCGCCGCACAAAAAAATATAACCCCCTTCTTTAACAGGGGGTTATGCTTTTTCAAGAAAAGGCGTGGTGGACAGGGTG
>JAGNHB010000059.1 GCA_018001935.1 Acidobacteriota bacterium | reverse complement strand
GTCCTACCCGGCCCCCTCGCCCCCTTCCGCGGCGTTCGGGACGCCTCCCGCCTACCCGCCCGCCCCCTCCCGCACCGGCGGGATGGGCCCCGTGACGCCCGCCGCGCCCCGGCCGGCCGCGCAGGCCCCGGCCCCGTTGCCAACCGACCCGCGCCTCACCGGTTACGGCCATGCGCCCGCGAAGCGCGCCTCCTCGCGGAACACCCCCCTCATGGTGACCGTCGTCGGGTTGGGCCTTTTGCTCATCGCCGGGATCATCGCCCTGGCGGTGTTCATGTCCCAGCGGAAGGACACGCCACCGGCCGCGGACACCCCGGCCGGACCGGGCGTGGTACAGCCGCCCCCCCCGGGGGGCCTGCCGCCCGTGGAACCGGGGCGCTACGTGGACCCCGTCAACGGTTTTTCCATCGTCTTCCCCCCGGGATGGCGCATCGACCGGGGGAACATCAACCCCCTGGTGACCGTCACCAACACGGCGGAGCGCAAGGCGGTCACTCTCCGGATGGAGCCCCTCGGGCAGGACATGTCCGCCACCGAGTACCTGCAGCACGCCGAGCCCTACCTGCTGGGCGACTTCACGAACGTGACGGTCGTCAACAAGGGGGCGATGGCCCTCGCCGCCCAGGACGCGGCCTGGATCGAGTTCAACTTCCTGTCGGGGAGCGGGGCGGCCGGGACGGGAATCGTCTACATCCTGGTCCGGGAGCGGAGGGCCTTCGGCCTGGTCTGCATCGCCCCCTCCGAGACCTTCGAGGGCGCCCGCCCCCTCTTCATGGACTGCGCCAGCTCGTTCCGCTTCGAGGCGCATTGAGGTCTCCCCGGTTCAAACCACCCGCGGTCGGCGTGAGCGACTCGTTTCACGGGAGTTGAACGCTTTCTTCGTTCCCCGGCGAGGTGATCGGCCGGCGCCGGGGAATCCGGGACGGCCCCGGGGGGAGCGGGGTTCAGTTGCCCTGGAGGATGCTGGGGGGCAACTCCCCCATGGCCGGGGCGATCTCCTCCCAGATGGACGGGTCCGCCATCACCCGCCGGACGACCGCCTCGAGCTTCTCCGCCACGGCAGTGACTTCCTTCTGGTACTTGTCCCGCAACCGGTCCCCCTCCCCGGGCTGCAGGGGCCCCAGGGATTCCGCGTCCTCCTTCAGCTTCCGCATCGCCTCGGCGATTTCCTTGATCTTCGGCGCCGCTTCCATGGCGGTGGCGCGGCCCTTGGCGCCCCCGAGGACCCGGGTGAGTTCCTTGAGCAGATCCAGGGTCCGGCGGGTCAGGGATTCGGCGGTGGGCTTCGGCGGGGTCGCGGATGTGACCTGCGGCCCGGAATCGGCGATCGGGCCCGCCCCTGCGCTCCAGGAGAAGAGCAGGAGCGCCGCGCCGACGACGGCCGCCACAGCTGACGGTGCGGGGAGAAAACGGCGGTTCACCGTCCCGGAGGGTGAACCGGTCCGACCGGAGGGAAAAGGTCGTCCGGCGGGGTTGAAGGGGCCAAGGCTCGGTCGTGGGTTCATCGGGCATCCTCGCTTCCGTGGGATCCTGCGTCCACGACCCTTTTACCAGAACCGCCCACGGATCGCAACGGGACTTTCGCACGGGAGAGCCCGCGTGTCGGACCCCGGCCGTTCACGGTCCCTGCCCCGGGATCATGCAGCGCCTGACGATCGTGAAAGAATACCACTGTTGCGGGGTTGTCAAATACGAACCGGGCCGGCGGGACCGCGGGGGTCCCGCCGGCCTCCGGCGTTCAGGGCACCGGGATCGGCACCAGGGTGTAGGTGACCGTCCGGTTCTTCGTGGTGCTCATCCGCGGGTAAGTCAGAGAGGGGGCCGCCGTGTTGACGACGCGGGTCTTCACGGTGGCGGAGTGGACCTGCTTGATCACTTCCTTTTCACTGGTGTCGGAGCGCTGGTAGTAGTCCGTCACGTAGGTGGTGGTGGTTTCGTGGACGTAGTTCCCCGACGCCCGCTGGTTCACCACGGTGCGGGTCTCCCGCTGGTGACGGCAGGAAAAGGTCCCGGCGGGCACCGCGACCAGGCACGTCCCCAGGTCCACCACCGTGGCGCTCGCGGGGTGGACCCGGCAGACGTTCAGCGGTTCGGCCGGGGTGGCGGTGCTGGTCAGGCCGGCCGCGGACGGGGCGGCGACGATGTCGCCCACGTACTCGAACTCCCCGCTGGGGGCACGCATGTACCGGACCACCCCCGTGGCGGCTTCCACCCGGAAGTCGGCCACATCGACGTCCGCGTCGAGCTGCAGGTCGTAACGGACCCCGCGGCCGAGCGCGTCTCCGGTGGAGACCGACACCAGGACGGCGCCGGTGGTCTGGGTGTTGTCGTAATCCTTGACCTGAAGGTGGTACTTCCACGCGTAACCGGGTTTTAACTGGGCCGGGGTGCCCAGCGGGACCATCTCCCAGGCCAATGCCCACCCCCCGGCGGCCAGCAGGGTCAGGACCAGGATCGGTAATCTGATGGATGTCATGATGTCCTCCTCATCCAGCACTCAATTCTTGCACGTGAAAACTTTCACGTGCCACTTGCTGTCTTTCCAGATTTTGGCCCCCAGCGCCCGGTTCCAGATGTGTCCGGACACCGCCAGGCCGTTGCCGTCGAGGCGTTCGCAGGGGAAGCCCCCGTACGGGTAGGGGAATTGGTTGTAGTGCACGGCCAGCGCGCCCGAGGCCCCCAGGAGGTCTTTCCCCAGGACCTCGAGGCTGGCGTCGGCGTTCGCCAGGAGATACCAGTCGGCGCCCCAGTGGAAGTCGGCCTCCAGGGCCGCTTTCACCGCCGCGATCTTGAAGTCGAGCCCCTTGTCGGGGTTCGTCCCCAGCCAGCCGCCGATGGAAATCATCTTGTGGGGGATGTCGATCTCGAAGGAGGTGGAGGAGATGTCCCAGCCGTAAACCTCGAGGGTCCCCACGCCCTTGAAGTAGCCGTTGGTGCTCACGGTGAGCACGGAGTCGAGGTAGAGGATGTTGGCGTAGCTGATGAGGCCTTCCAGTTCCACCTCCCAGTAGTTGGAGGGGCTGGTGTAGTGGCGGACACAGCCGCCGGCGCCGTTGAGGATCAGGCCGTAGCCAAGCTGGATCTGCATCCCGGTGACCTTCAGGCAGGCGCCCCGGAAGCTCCCGTCCCAGCCGATGTCGAAATTGAAGGCGATCTGGCCGACGTTGGGCACGCCGAGGGAAGCCGCGCCGGCCACGTGGGCGGCGTCGCAGGTGAAAGAGGCCCCGCCGAAGCTGTAACCGCCGATCTTGAAGGAGGGGATGGAGATGGACCCGGCCAGGATGTCCCACCCGCAGTTGAGGACGCCGCCGCCCGGGTGGCGCTTGAGGTGGACCATCCCGCCCGCCGAGCTGCCGGCCAGGAAGGCCGGGACCTTGATGGCCCCCTCCACCCGGACCTGGTTCACGGCGGGGAAAGCCACCGAGCCCTTGAAGCCGAACTGGCCGATGTTGACCCCCAGGGTGACGGCCTTCACGGAGGTCACCGTCCCCGTGGAACTGATCAGGATCTCTTCCACGCTGGCCTGGAACGTGTTCGTGAAGGCGATGGAGCCGCTCAGGTCGAGACCGCCGCCGGGGGTGCGCACCGCGCCGCCGGAGAAGGAGAAGCCCATGAACGAGCCGGAGAGCCCCGTCAGGGTGAGGCTCTCCACCTGCATGGAGCCGGAATTGCGGTTGAGCTTGAGGACCCCCGAGGCGCCGAGGCTGTAGTTGCTGGCGGCGATGGAGACGCCGCCCGAGACGGTCAGGCGGGTGGCGCCGAGGGTCACCGACAGGTTGCTGAAGGTGACGGGGCCGGCCTTGATTTCGGAGACGCCGACCCCGAGGCTTCCGAAGGAGTAGACCGTCCCGTTCTGGCCCACCACCAGGTCGTTCCAGTGGAGATGGCCGTACCCGCCGAGCGCGATGGTCGCGTCGATGGAGAGGCGGCTGGGGTTGGCGAGGGCCGTGGCGGAGCCGCTGAAGGAGAAGTCGCCGTAACCGCCCGACAGCCCCGTGACGGCGAATGCCGTGATCTGCCAGGCGCCGTTGATGAGCTTGAAGGTCGAACTCCCGCTGGCGGCCAGGTTCACGGAAGTCCCGGCAAGGGTGAGATGGGTGAGGGCCAGGCCGCCGCTCACCGACAGCTGGGTCCCGCTGAGCGTGATCTGGAGGCCGCTGAGGATGAAGCCGTTCACGTTCAGGAAGGGCAGGGAGGCGGAGAGGGTCCCGTAACTTACGATGGTGCCGCCCGGGGTGATCTCGAGCCCCTTCACGCAGAGCTGGAAGTGGCCCTGGACGTTGAGGGTCCCGTTGAGCCGGAAGCGGGTGGGGTTCGAGAGCAGGGTGATGCTTCCCGTGGAGGTGAAGACCTGGCTGGACAGGCTGGCCTCGGAGAGGGTGAGGCTGTAGAAGGACGCCCCCGTCGCCGACATCTTGAAGATCGCGTCGGCGGAGGCGCTCAAGGCCAGCGACCCGCCGGCGAGGGGAATGCCCGTCGCCTGGACGCTCCCCTGAACCTTGAGCTGCGTGGCGGACAGGGTGAGCTGAAGGTTCTTCAGGCTGATCCCTTGCACCGTGAAGGACGGTACGCTGACGGTGACGGTGCCGAAGGAGTGAACCGTGCCGCTCATGCCGACGGTCAACCCGCTGACGCTGCAGGTGAAGAGGTTGGTGATCTGCAGGGTCCCGTTGAGGGTGATGCGCTGCGTGTCCGCCTTGTAGGAACCGTTCCCGGTGAAGCTGAGCCCGTTATTGCTGAAGTTCACGGTGCCCAATTGGAGCGCGGTCACGCTGGCGCTGCCGCCCGCCAGGCTGACGGTGGCCGTTCCGGCGCAGCTGAAGCCGAAGCTCAGGCCGCCGATGGGCAGGTTGGACACCGTGAGGGACCCGGAGATGTGAAGGCCGGCCGCGTTCCAGGAGGCGCTGACGTTGGAGAGGTTGAAGGGGCCCAGGTCAAGGGTCGTCGACTGGAAGGTCACCTGGCCGTAGTTCTGGATGGTGCCGTCGAAACCCGCCACCAGGTTCGTCACCTGGAACGACCCGAGGCCGCACAGGGTGCCGGAGGCCGTGACGGACATCCGGTACGGGTTGGAGAGGAGGGTGGCGCTCCCCTGGAAGGAGAGGCAACCGGCGCTGCAGTTCACGGCCAGGATGTTGGTGCTCTCCGGCGTGAAGCTGCCGGCCTCCGTGAGCCCGAGCGACAGGGTGCCCCGGATGCTCACGCCCAGGCCCGCCAGGCTGGCGCCGTTGATCACCGCCTGGCCCCTCAGGTGGATCCCGTAGCCGTCCCACCAGACCAGGACGTTCTGAAGGCTGAAAACGCCCGCCTGCAGGGAGGGGATCGACCCCTGGACCGTCGGGAACTGGGTCACGGAGACGCTGCCGTCGGCGAGGAGGTGGGAGTAGCGGACTCCCAGCCCCGTGAAGCTGATGGAGGCGCCGCCGGGGAAGGTGATGCCGCCGGAGAGCGTGGCCGTGTCGCTGACGCCGTTCACGGCGGTGATCGTGGCCTCGATCACGACGGGTTTTGAATCGCCCACCACCAGGGTCAGCCCCTTCCCCGTGCTCAGGGTGACGTGGTCGCCCACCTCCAGGCCGGTCTGCCCCTTGAGGAAAGCGTCCCACTGGGTGGCGGCGGAGAGGGGCAGGGTGTCGTAGAAGGCGTCGTATTCCGCCGGGACCGGGGGGAAGTAGATGGATATCGAAGCCGGGTAGCCGGGATTCCCCGAAAGGGCGTGGTGCACGATCGCCTGCTGCCAGATCGCCGACACGGCGGCCGCGGCGGAGGCGACCGGAGGCCCGAGGCTGCCGCCCTGGGCGCGGGAGAGAAAGTCCGCCAGGTCGGCCAGTTCGGCCACCCCGCCGATCCCGAGGCCGGGGGTCGCCGACCGGGCCGTGGCGATGGCCGCGTCGCCTCCGTCCGCGCGGAACTGGATCAGCTGGGCGGCCAGGTTGCTCACGGCGGCCTGGAGCCCCGCGGCGGGGTTCAGGTCCGCCACCGTGAAGGCGGGGGCCCCCTGGGCCGCGGCGGCGTCGGCGAAGCGCTCGCCCGCCGCCGACCCGGTCAGGGTTCCGCTAAGGTCGTAGAGGACGGAGCCCCAGAGGAGGCGGGCCCCGGGCATCGCCCCCGGCGCCGCCGCCAGGTAGCGGACCTTCCCGGCGAGTTCCGCGCAGGTCTCCCAGGTCATCTGGCAGGGCGTGGTCAGGCAGAGGAGATCCAGTGGACGACCCACGGCCTTCTGCCAGAGGTCGAGGGCATCGCCCATCCCGTTGGTTCTCGAAAGCGCGAGGGAGTGCCCGGTCTGCTGGTCGCGGAGGACCCGGGCGAAGGGGTTGAAGCCGGCGTCCTGGAAGGTCTCCGCCTCGTGCCCGAGGACCAGGGCGTAACGGTCCGCCGGGTAGCTCTCCGCGACGAGGGGGAACAGGGTGGACAAGGCGTCGGGTGAGCCCAGGTCCAGGCCCGGCTGGGCGAGCACCCGCACGTACTGAGACGGCCGTCCGCCCGAGCCGGGGATCCCCACGTAGACCCCCTTGCCCCCGGACTCCCCGGGCAGGATGGGGTAGTTGGTCTGGATGACCAGGTGGACGTTTTCCGTCACCCCGTTGAGCAGGTCCTGGAGGAGACCCTCCACCTCGGGGCTCGATTCCGGGGGCCCGGTGAACTGGACCATGACGGTCCACGGCCGGACCACCGCCGGCGCCCAGCCGGCCAGGGCCAGCAGGAGCGCGAGGGCCGCAAGGCCCCGCAACCAGCGCATTCGCAACATGACAACCTCCTTGGCGGAAAGCGTGACTCCTCCGTCGGGACGGGATTGCTCCGGTCCCCGGGGTGGGGTTCGTCTTTCCGAATATTGCCTCAAGTATGGTGCGAGGGAGCCGGATGTTCAACCCGGTGAAATCTCAGCTTTGGCGGGAGAAATCTAAGATCAGGGTACGCGCGCCGAACCGAGGCGCGCGGTGACCCCGGGGAGCGTGGGGGAAAGGCCGGGCACGGTCCGGCCGGGGTACGGGGTACGCGAGCCGAGCCGAGGCGCGCGTTGACCCGGGGGCCCGCGGTTTTCCGGCGCCGCCTCCGGGGTGCACGGTCACGAAACCCCGACGACGATCGCGGGACGAGGCGGCATCCCTGCCCGGACCCTTTGCGAGGCTTGGCGTCCTGGCGTCTTTGCGTGAGGCTGGGAAGGCCGGTCTTCTTTGTTTCGGTTACGCCCGGGGCGCACGCCGTTCGGCGGATCGCCAACCTGCGAGAAAAGTGGCGCACCCGGAGGGGCTCGAACCCCCAACCCTCGGTTCCGAAGACCGATGCTCTATCCGGTTGAGCTACGGGTGCGCGATGGCCGTCGTTTCAAACACCGGCGAGAGGTGATTTTACCGGATTCCGGGCAGAATCCAAGGGTTTTTTTCGCGGCGGGTCGGTCCGACTTGTCCGACCTGTCCGACTTGTCTGACCCGTCCGACTTGTCTGACTTGTCCGACTTGTCTGACACGTCCGACCCGTCCGACCGGCCGGGTAGAAAGGTTAGTACCGGAACCGGTCCGAGAGGGGGTCGGCGAGCCACGCCGCCAGGGTGAGGCCGGCGCGGTCCTTCTCGGAGAGGAGCACCCCGCCGAAGCGGTCGGGCAGGCCCTGGAACTCCTCCCGGAGCGCGGGGTCGCAGAGGGACCAGTCCAGGTCGGGGGCCAGGGGCGAGATCCCCGCCTCGCACCCGGGGCCGTAGGCGGAGGTGCAGAAGTACTCGATGGCGGAGGGCTCGGTGAAGTAGTTGCCGTGGGCGAAACCGACGGGGACCCAGATCCACTCGTCCCAGTCCCGGTCGGGGTCGGCGGGCATGTCGTAAGCGATGACGCGGCCCAGGGAGGGCGAGCCTTTCCGGAGGTCCAGGACCAGGTCCACCATGCGGCCGTCCACGGTCCTTACCAGTTTGCCCATCACGGGTTCCCACTGGATGTGGAGGCCGCGGACGACCCCCGCCCTGGAGCGGCTCTCGTTGGCCTGCAGGATGGCGCCCCCGTCGAGGATGACGCCTCCGTCGAGGGCGGCGAGGTCGCTCCGGCGGAAGTGCTCGGTGAAGTATCCCCGCTCGTCCCGGAACCGGCCGAAGCGCAGGACCTTGACGTCGGGGATGGCCAGGGGCCGGATCTCGATCAATTTCATGACAAACCTCTCGTTTCGTTTTCTCGCGTTTCCATCGGTATCGTAATCGGTAATGTAATCGGTATCGGTATCGGTATCGGTGTCAGGGCAGCGTTGACACCGTTTCCAGGAATTCCCGGGCGAGGGCGCGGTAGCTCTCGGCGCCGGGGGAGGAGGGGTCGAAGCGGAGAATGTCCCGTCCGCTCCGGGGCGCCTCGCTCAGTTTCACGTTGATGGGGATCTCGGTGCGGAACACCTCCTCCCCGTAAAAGTCCCGGATCAGTTCCGTCATCTCCCGGGTGGCCCGGTTGCGGCGGTCCACGATGGTGAACAGGATGCGGGAGCCCCGGGCGCGGAAGCGGACCCGGCCGTCCAGGCGGCGGATGCTCTCCTTGAGGTTCTCGAGTCCCTCCACGGCGAGGTACTGGGGTGTGAGGGGGATGAGGTGGAATTCCGCAGCGGCCAGGATGCCGATCATCAGGAGGGAGAAGGAGGGCGGGGCGTCCGCCACGATGAAGTCGAAGCGGCCCCGGACGGGTTTGAGCGCGTCACGGAACCGGCGGTGCCACTTCCGGTCGCCCGCCAGGTGGAGGTCCACTTCCGCCAGTCGCCGTGACCCCGTGAGGAGGTGCAGGCCGGGGCGTTCCGTGGGCCGGACGGCTTTCTCCACGTCGATCTCCCCGAACAGGACCTCGGCGAGGGACGGCGAAAGGTCGGGCCGGGAGACGCCCAGGGCCCGGGACGCGGAGGCCTGGCCGTCGCCGTCCACCAGGAGGCACGAATGCCCGAGTTCCGCCAGGGCGGCCGAGAGGTTCACCGCGGTGGTGGTTTTCCCGGTGCCGCCCTTGTTCATCACCAGGCCGACGATCATGCCGGCGAGCCCCCGAGCGGTTCCTGCTGGGTGATGCAATGGACCCCGCCGTACCCGTAGACCAGGTGGCGCGACGGGATCGGGACGATGTCGTGGGTGGGGAACAGCGGTTCCAGGGCTTTCAGGGCCCGTTCGTCGGCGGGGTCGTCGAAGAAGGGGAGGAGGACGACGGTGTTGCCGATGTAGAAGTTGGCGTAGCTCGCCGGGAGGCGGCGGCCGTCGACGGGGTCGATGACCGGGCGGGGCATGGGCAGGGCGATGATCTCGTAGCCGTCGCGCTGGAACGCCTCCTGGAGGATCCTGAAGTTGGCCTCCAGCGGGGCGTAGTTCGGGTCCTCCACGCTCTCGGCGCGGCAGCAGACCACCTGGTGGGGGCTGACGAAGCGGGCGAAGTCGTCCACGTGGCCGTCGGTGTCGTCCCCCGAGATCCCGGACCCGAGCCAGACCACCCGGTTCACGCCCAGGTACTGCCGCAGGATCGTCTCGATGCGCTCCTTCCCCATGTGGAGGTTCCGGTTGGGGTTCAGGAGGCACTGCTCGGTGGTGAGGAGGTCCCCCTGGCCGTTCACGTCGAAGGAACCGCCCTCCATGACGATCCCGGGGCGGAAACCGCTCACGTGGCTCACCTCGACGATACGGTCCCCGGCGGCATCATCCGGGAGGAGGTCCGGGTACTTGTTGCCCCAGGCGTTGAATCGCCACTTCACGCAGGCCTTTCGGAACGTCTGGCGGTGGAGGAGGAAGGTCGGCCCCCAGTCGCGGATCCAGACGTCCGCCGTGGGGATGGGCCAGAACCGGACGTTTTCCTGGAACGTGTCCGGGCCGAGGAGGTTCCGGATCCGGTTCGACGCCGCCGCGTCGTCCACCGCGATGTTGATGGTTTCCCCGATGCTCAGGGCCTTGATGATCTTGCAGTAGGCGTACTCCACGGGTTCGAGGACCCCCGGCGGGAACGTGAGGGGGTTCTTCGGCCACGCGAGCCAGGTGGCGCCGTGGGTCTCCCACTCGGCGGGCATGAAGTAGCCTTCGTCCACGGGTGTCGGAATCTGATGACCGTTACTCATGGGGTCCCTCCCTGGGGGCGATGATGGGGCCGTAACATTCGGGGCGCCGGTTGTGGAAAAACCGCCACCCCTCCCTCACCTCCCGGGCGTGATCCGGGTCGATGTCGGCGATGACGATCTCCTCCTTCAACCCCGCGCGCTGCAGGACGCCGCCGAAGGCGTCGCAGACGAAGGACCCTCCCCAGAACCGCATCCGTTCCTCCTCGCCGCACCGGTTCACCGCCGCCACGACCACCCCGTTGGCGATGGCGTGCCCCCGCATGACGGTTTCCCAGGCCCGGTGCCAGTTCCCTTCCCGCTGACGTACGCCCCGGACCGTGCCGATGGCCGTGGGGTAGACCACCAGGTCGGCCCCCATCAGGGCCACGGACCGGGCCGCCTCCGGGAACCACTGGTCGTAGCAGATGAGCACGGACACCCGTCCGAACGGGGTTGGGAAGACCTGGAAGCCGGTGTCGCCGGGGGAGAAGTAATCCTGTTCGTAGAAATGGGGGTCGTGGGGGATGTGGGTCTTGCGGTACCGGCCCAGGAGGGCGCCGTCGGGGCCGAAGACGACGGCCGTGTTGAAACGGCGGTCCCCGGCGTCCTCGAGCAGGGACCCTCCCACCAGGACGATCCCGCACTCCCGGGCGAGTTCGGAGAGACGGTCCGTCGTCGGCCCCGGGACCGGCTCGCCCGATCCTGACGGTCCGCCCGCGTACTGGGGGAAGTAGGGGGTCGTAAAGAGTTCGGGCAGGCAGACGATCTGCGCCCCGCAGTCGGCGGCGGTGCGAACCTTCTTCATCGCCCGCCCCAGGTTCGCCTCGGGCTCCTCGCCCATGGAAACCTGGATCAGGCCGAGCCGTATCTTTTTTCTCGGCATGGAGGACCTCAAAAAAACGCGGTGCTTTCGCACCGCTGTCCTACACTTCCTGGACGCGTTTCCGGAGAACGGCCCGGATGTTCTCCAGGTTGCGTTTGTAGATCAGGCTCATGATGTACAACTCGTTGACCAGAAACAGGGGAACCAGGCAGTATTCCAGCAGCAGGACGCTGAAGAACTGCGGGCATTCCATCAGCTTCCGGAAGCCGGCATGAGTTCCCAGGTGCTGGATCTTGAGGATCTTGGACCGGGCGTAGGTCAGTCGGCGCTCCTGGAGGACGACCTCGCGCTGGAACTTGAGGAAGTCCGACAGGCGGACGGACCCCAGCCCCGCGGCCTGGCTGACCGCCTGGTCGTGGAAGTTCACGAAGAGGTCGTGCATTTCCTTCTGGCGGTCCACCTGCGGATCGATGATGTACTGCTTCTCCTTGGCCGCCTTCCAGTGGTTGAGCGAGTTGGTGTAGTTGTAGTCGAAGCGCTTCAGGGCGAACTCCACGTTCACGTCCTTGAGCACGTCGGCGAACACATCCATGCAGACGAGATCGAAGTTGGCCTTCAGAAAGTCGTCGTGGTAGACGTTGACCGACGTCTCGATGGTGAAGGCCTCGTCGGAAGTCGTCACTTCCATTGCGTAGACGTTGTTGAGGTCCATGTTGAACCGGTTGTGCAGACGCAGACGGAGCTGGAGCGGCGCATCTTCCGCGGCCACGTCCGTGTCTTTCTTGATTTCGCGGCTCAGGCTCGTGTCGATCTTCGCCCCCAGATCGCCGAACCGGTACAGCACCATGGCGTTGTAAACGATCTCGCCCAGCGAGTTGTCCTGCATCTCGATGAAATCTTGCACCCTTTCCTCCCTGCGTTAAAATGCCGCCGCTCGGCCGGCCTGTCGTGCGCCGCTCCTTCCGCCGCGGCAGGGTCCGGTGACAGTGTAACTGAAACCGGCGGCGTTTTCAACCGCCCCGTCAAGACGCTTCAGGGCTTGAGGCTCAGACGGAGCTTCTCGAGTTCCTCCTTGAAATAGTTGCGCTCCTGGATGACTTTCGGCGAAACCTTCTCCTTGTAGTAGTCGTCGGCCTTCTTGATGTGGCTCTCCAGGACCTGGTAGAAGTTCCGCTGGTTCGCCGCCGTGTTCAGGATCTGCTTGTTGTAGAGGATCAGGTCCGACACGCAGACGCGGGCCAGGCGTATCGCCTTCTTGTGCTCGGGGGTCTGGAACTCGGGCTTCTCCTCCACGGCCGGCGGGGGGGCGGTCTCTTCCTCGACCTCGTAGATGGTGTCGGGCGAGGCGATGGCCGCGGCGGACACGTGCACCGGCTGGGGTGGCCTGAAGTCGTCGACGGGCGGGCGATGGACCGGCGCGGGCGCCGGCGGCGCGGCCGCTTCGTCCTCCTCGTAGATGATGCCTTCCGGTTCGGGGAGAGGCGCCGGTTCGGGGACGGGTTCCGGCTCGGGGGCCGGCGGCGGTTCGGGGACCGGCTCCGGTTCCGGCGGGGGCGCTTCGACCGGTTTCCGGAGTTCGGCCAGCTGGGCCTGCATGCGCTCGACCTCGGCCTGGGTCTCCCTCAGGTTCTGTTCGGCCTCGGCGGCCTGGCGCACCGTTTCCTGCTTCGCTTCCCGTGCGGCCTGAACCTGCGCACGGGACTGTTCACGCCCGACTTCCGCCTCCCGGATCGATTTCAGGAGCGCTTCCTTCGCCTGGTTCTCCTCCGCGATCTTCGCGTTCAGGGAAGCGAGGCGCTCGGCGGGCGACGCGTCGGCTTCGAGGACGGCGATCTCGGCCAGGAACCCCTGGCGTTCCTTCTCGATCCCCGCCTGGCGAACCCGCAGGTCCTCGATCGCTTCCCGGAGGCGGTCGGATTCGGCCAGGACGTCCTTGAACTGCTGGTCGGCTTCCCGGACCTTGTGCGCGGCCTCTTCCTTGGCCGCCCTGGCCTTGCCCAGTTCCTCGACGGCCAGCTCGTGGCCGGCCTGCGCTTCCTCGATTGCCGCCTTCAGGGACGCGTGCGCCTGCGTCTCCGTCTCGATCCTCGCCTTGATCTCCGCGAGACGCTCGGCGGGGGAGGTGTCCTTCTCGAGGATGGCGATCTCGGCCAGGAGCCCGTCCCGCTCCTTCTCGGTGCCGGCCTTGCGGGCCTGCAGCTCCTCGCTTTCCGCCCGGAGACGGTCCGCCTCGGCCAGGATCTCCCTGAACTGCTGGTCGGCCTCCTGGACTTTCCGCGCGGCCGCTTCCTTGGCCTCCCGGGTCTTGCCCAGTTCCTCCAGGGCCAGCTCATGCTCCAGGCCGGTTTCCTCGATGGCCTTCTTGAGGGCCTCCAGACCGGCTGTCTCCTCTTCGGTCTTCGCCTTCAGGGCGGCGAGACGCTCGGCCGGAGAGGTGTCCTGATCCAGGGCGGCGATCTCCGCGCGCACTCCGTCGCGCTCCGCCTCGAGTTCGGCCCGGCGGGCCTGAAGGGCTTCGCCCTCCTTGCGGACCCGTTCGTATTCCGCCTGGAGCTTCCGGAAGTTCTCGTCGGTTTCCATCAGCTTGAGCTGCTTTTCCTCCAGGTCGTGCCGGACGCCCTTGAGCTGTTCTTCGGCCTGCCGGAGCTGCTCTTCCAGGCGGTCGCGCTCCTCGTTCGCCCGGGCCAGCTGGGCCTCGAGCTCGGACAGCTTGTTGACCTCCAGCTCGACGTGCTCCTCCTCCTGCTGCTTGGACTGGCCGAGGCGCTGCGTCTCGGCCTTGATCTCCTCGATCTCGGCCAGGATCGAGGCCGTCCGCTTCCGCGAGACCTCGATCTCGGTCTCCAGCCGGCGCTGGGAGAAGCGTTGGTCCTCCTTGGACTTCTCCACCAGGGCGATGTCCTCGACGAGGTTTTCCTTTTCCTTGATGGCCAGCTTCAGCAGGCCTTCCGCGGTCTCGGCCTCCCCCTTCAGCTGCTGGAGTTCCACCTGGAGGCTCTCGAGCTTGTTCTCGATCTCCACCAGCCCCCGGCGTGCCTCCTCTTTCTGCTGGACCAGCTGTTTCTTCTCCGCCTCGACGTCGGAGGTGCGCCCTTCCAGGGACTCCTTCTCCTTCCGGATCGCGCCGACCTTCTCCTCCAGCAGGGAGATCTGGGCCTCGACGTTGCGCCGGGACGCGATGAGGGACTCGATGTCGCGCTCGATCCGCTTCTTCTCCTGGAGAAAGACGTTCATCACCTCCCCCGCCTTGGCGTGGGAGTTCGTGGTTTCCTCCACCCGCCGCTCCAGGAGGGAGAGGCGGGCCTCCTTCTCGGTCTTCGCGGCGCTGATCTGGTTGAGGGTGTCCTTGGACTTCGTCAGGAACTGCGCGATCTCCTGCATGGCGGCCGCGCACTTCTCCCGGGTCAGGCGGAGGAGGGTCTCCTTGTCCAGGCCTTCCTCGAGCACGGTGTCCCCGGTCCCGATCTCGGAGGCCAGGATGTCGTTGACCTCGTCCATGGTCTTTTCGCTGTCTTTCCCCGTCAGGATGCCGAGGATCTCGCCGAGCACGGACTGGGTCTCGCGGATCTCGTGGAAGAACTGGCGTTCCTTGCTCTGGAGCTTCGCCTCCACCTCCTGGGTCTCCCGGAACCCGTCCTTGACGGCCAGGTAGACGGTTTTCAACTCCTCCCAGGAAGCCCGGAGAGCGTCCATCTCCGCCTGTGCCGGCGACACCGCCGGAACAGGCGGCGGCGGCTCCTCCACCGGGGCGGGTTCCGCTTCCGCCGCGTACGCCTCTTCCGTTTCGAGCACCGGTTCCGCTTCGATCTCCTCGGCGGGGACGACGTACTCCTCCACCGTCTCTTCCGTCACGATCTCCTCGGTGACCGCCTCGGGTTCCGGCGGGGCCTCGTGGGCCGGCGTGATCGGGGGCGACGGGAGGTGGAGCAAGGAAAGGCCGGACGTCGGCTGTTTTTTCTTAAACCTGTCGAAGAATCCCATAGTGACTCTCCCTGTTGGATTTCAGTTCGGGCCCGTATAGAATAACGGGGTTTCGGCTCAAAGACAATCGAAAAATCAAGCCGTCTGCCGACGGGCCGCGATTTTCTCGAACAACCGGAGGTACTGCCGCGCGGAGCGCTGCCAGGTGAAATCCCGGGTCATTCCGTTCTTCATGAGGCCCCGCCAGGTGTCCATGTGGGCGAAGGCTTCCAGGGCCTCCCGGATGGCGCCGAAAAGGCTGTCGGCGGAGTACTCCTTGAATACGAAGCCGGTGCCGTCCCCCCGGACCGAGTCCCAGGGGACGACGGTGTCGGCGAGGCCCCCCGTGGCGCGGACGATGGGGACCGTCCCGTAGAGCATGCTGTACATCTGGTTCAGGCCGCACGGCTCGAAGCGGGAGGGCATGAGGAACATGTCGGCCCCCGCCTCGATCAGGTGGGCGAGGCCGTCGTCGAAACCGATCCGGACCTTCAGGAAGTCGGGGTATTTCTCCGCGGCCTCCAGGAAGATCTCCTGGTACCGGGGGAGGCCGGACCCGAGCACCACCATCCGCACGTTCTCCGCCGCGAGCCGGGGGAGGATCTCCACCACCAGGTCGATCCCCTTCTGATCCACCAGTCGGCCGATCATCCCGATCAGCGGCTTGGAAAGCTCGCCGTCCCGGAACCCGCACGCCGCGATGAGCGCCCGCTTGCTCACCAGTTTCCGGGCCGGGGACTCGGCGGAGTAGTGGGCCGGGATCTTCTTGTCGGTGCAGGGGTTCCACACGGTGGTGTCGACCCCGTTGAGGATGCCGTGGACGTCGGCCGCGCGCTGGGTCAGGATGTCCTGGAGGCCGCAGCCGTACTCCTCGGTCTCCGAGATCTCCCGGGCGTAGCGTTCACTGACGGTGTTCACCGCGTCGGCGAAGAGAATCCCCAGTTTCAGGAAGTTCACCTTCCCGAAATACTCGAAGGGGGACATGGGGAAGAAGTCCTCGCTGCCGACGCCGAAGGCCGCCACCACGTCCCTCGGGTAGATCCCCTGGTAGGCGATGTTGTGGATGGTCAGCAGGGAGGCGGTGCGGGCAAAGGCGTCCTGGGCGGGCCCCCACTTCCGCGCCAGCACGAGGGCCGGGGCGGTGTGGGAGTCGTGGGCGTGAAGGACGTCCGGGACCCGCCCCTCCCGGAGCATGAAGTCCAGGGCCGCCTTGCAGAAGAAGAGGTAGCGGAGCGGGGCGTCGCCGTACTCCTCGCCGGTGTCCGGGTCGGTGTAGACTCCCGGGCGGGCGAAAAAGCGGTTGTTGTGAACGAGGTAGACCGGTATCCGGGCCGCGGGCGCAAGGGTCTCGAGGACCTGGTAGCTTTCGTCGACGCCGGGGAGGACCTCCACCGTCCCGCGGTGAACGACCGTCCCGGCGTCCATCGGGGCCCCGACGCCCAGTTCCGCGTAGCGGGGCAGGAAGACCGACACCCCGCACCCTTCCTCCCGGAGGGCGGCCGGAAGGGAGCCGGCCACGTCCGCCAGCCCGCCGACCTTGGCCAGGGGGGCCATCTCGGCCGTGATGAAGGCAATGTTCATTCCGTACCTCCTTGCCGTTTGTCCACCGTCCCGGGGACCTGCTCCCCCCCGGGGGACGCTCAGCGTTCGGGCTCGAGACGCCCGGTCTGCATGACGAAGACCTCCCGCAGGAACGCGGCGGCGTCCTCGGGCGGGGTGGGGTTGATGTAGAACCCCGTTCCCCACTCGAACCCGGCCAAGCGGGTGAGCCGGGGGAAGATCTCGATGTGCCAGTGGAAATCCCACTCGACGGTGTCCCAGTAGAAGGCCCGTTTCGGCTTGGCGTGGATGTTGGGCACCGTGTGGATCATCATGTTGTAGGGAGCGTCCTTCAGCCCGAGTTTGAGGCGCATCAGGGTTTCCTTGAGAAGGGTGGCGAGGTCGGCCACCTGGCGGTGGTCCATCAGCGCGTAGCTGTGGCCGTGCTGCCGGGGCATGATGGTGATCTCGAAGGGGAAGCGGGAGGCGTAGGGCGTGAAGGCGACGAAGTGGTCGTTGGTGGTGATGATGCGGTCCTGGCGGTCCAGTTCGTCGGTGAGAATGTCGCAGAAGAGACACCGGTTCTTCAGCATGAAGTGGGCCTTGGCCGAGTCGAGCTTCATGGACACCACCTTGGGCGTAACGGGGGTAGCGATGATCTGGGAGTGGGGGTGGGGGAGGGTCGCCCCCGCGGCCAGGCCGTGGTTCCGGAAGATCAGGATGTACTTGAAGCGCTCGTCCTGGCTCAGGTCGAGCCAGCGGGAGCGGACGACCTCGAGGACGCGCGCCAGGTGCTCCACGGGCATGTCCGCCATGTCGAGGTCGTGGAGGGGCGTCTCCACCACCACCTCGTGGGCGCCCACGCCCCGCATCCGGTCGTAGGGGCCGACCCCGCGCTTTTCCAGTTCGCCCTCGATCATCAGGGCCGGGTAGAGGTTCGGGACCACGCGGACGTCCCACCCCGGGCCGTCCCGGGAGGACCCGTTATCCCGGACCGCCACGATCTCCGGGGGCGTTTTCGCCTCGTTCCCGGGGCAGAACGGGCAGAAAATCTCCTTCTTGTCCTCCTCGCGGGGCAGCTGGAAATCCCGGGGCCGCTTGCCCCGTTCCACCGAGATGATCACCCACTGCTTCTGGATGGGATCGTGTCGCAATTCGGGCATGGGGTTCCTCGCTTCGGCCCGGCGGCGGGCTTCAGACCGTCGGTGTCAGGCGCAGCTTGAAGCTCAGGCGGTTCTCCCCCTTGCCGACCTTGAAGAAGAACCACAGCCCGAGCCCCTGGAAAGTCCGTTCCATGGTGTCGATGGACAGGGAGACGGACTCCACGGCGAAATGGCGGACGGACGCGGGGCCGGAGAAGAGGAACTCGGCCAGGAAACCGTCCCGCCGGTCCTCCACGGTCACGCCGTCCACGCCGTCCCACAGGCCGTCCGGGGCGATGCCGCGGGCCTCGAGGCGACGGAGGGCGGGATAGATGCACTTCTCGGGGTCTTCCCCCCCCGAGAGGCCGAGGGTCCACTCGATGCCGAGGTGGCCGTCGACGTCCGAGACGAGATGGTAGACCACCTCCAGTTCGGCGGCGTCCGGCAGCGGAACGTACCGCTTGCGGAGCGTCGCTCCCCCGGCGACGGCCCTCAGGGGGACACCCGAGGGACAGGCCGCCTCCTCCTCGAACACCGTTTGCGCGAAGGAGACCCGCGGGGCGGCGTGGTTGGTGCGCAGGCCGGCGGGGTCGGGGACGTCCTCGAAGAGCGCCTCCCGGCAGGACCAGCGCGGCTGGGCGTCGAAGACCAGCTCCCCGAAGTCCTCCCGGTGGGTGGACGCGTCGCCGTCGGTCCGGACGACGCGGGCGGTGGAGGCCGTGAGGTGGTACTTCTCCCGCCATCGGGCCAGGCCGGCCAGGAGGTTGTAGGCCGCGGGCCGGTAGGAGAGTTCGAGGAGGGCGCCCCCCTGCCCGGGGGAAACCACCGCCGTGTAGAGGGGGTGACGGATGACGGCCTCGTCGTGGCGGTCCAGGTCGAGGTCCTCGTGGAGGATGGCGGTCCCGGCGGCCGGCCGGCCCTCCGCCTCTTCCAGCCCCTGCTCGGCCAGGAGCAGGTTCCGCCAGGCCTCGTGGCGCAGGTGCGGGAGGTAGAGGCCCCCGAAGACGCCGTGCCAGAAGACGTCGTTGCACTGGGCCCGGAGCAGGTGCTCGTAGGCGGGGGACGCCCGCCGCCCGGCCCGGTCGAAGGCCCGGGAGAGGGCGATGATCCGCTTCTGGAGGTAGTTGCTCTCCGGGTACTTCACGAGGAAGTTGCGCCAGATGCCGCCCTGGAGGAACGGTTTCACCTGGTTGAACACGCCTTCCCGCTCGAAACGCGACTTCCACTCCTCGAAGCGCCGGGCGCTCTCCGCCGGCAGGGCCCACTGCCCCATCTCGATGTACGAGGCCACCGGGAGCGCCGCCCGGCCGACGGGGCGGTGCGCCTCCCAGAACTTCCGGAGCGTGACGGTCTGGACGTGGTGCCGGTCGTCCTGGAGCAGGGTGAAGAAGTCGGAGAGCCAGTGCCGGGTGTAGACCCAGTCGTGGGTCTTCGGCCAGGCGCCGAACTTCTCCCCGTCGTCGAGCATGACCGCGAGCGTCCGGCCCGCCTCGTGGAGCCGGCGGAACTCCTCCCGCACGCGCGGGACCTCCGCCCAGGGGATGAGGTAGCGCATCGGCTCGCTGATGGGGAAGGCGGCGACGGCGTGGTCCAGGTCCTCCACCATGAAGTAGCCGTCGATCTCCTCCGGGAGGAGGCCGGAAGCGAAGAAGTGGTAGTCGTCCAGGCAGACGTAACGGACCCCCGCGCCGGCGAGGTCCGCCACCAGGCCCGGTTCCCAGACCCTCTCGGCGAGCCAGGCGCCCGCGGGGGTGGTCCGGAACAGGCGGTTTACCTCGCCCGAGAGCCTCTGGATCTGCTCCCGGCGGTCGCCGGGGGGGATGACGGGAAAGATCGGCTCGTACATGCCCCCGGTGAGGACCTCGAGCCGGTCCCGTTCCACCAGGTCCCGCAGCATGGCCACGTAATCCGGGTGCTTCTCCTCCAGCCACCGGAGGAGAAACCCCGTGCAGTGCCAGACCATGGAGAGGCCGTCGTACCGCTCGAACAGGGTCATGAAGGGCTCGTAGGCGTGGCGGAAAGAGGATTCGAGGACGTGCTCGAAGTTTCCGACCGGCTGGTGGAGGTGGATGCCGAGGACGAGGTTCACGGGAGGGTTCATGGGCGAAACTCCTGTTGGGTTGCGGGACGGTCGCTCGCGTCGCTCCTCAGACGACCCAGTAGTAGCGTTCCAGGTCGTCGATGGCGATCTTCTGGGAGAGATAGCCGTCGTGAGGCATCTGCTCGGCGAGATTGTTCCCGATGTAGATTTTCAAGGCGAATTCGATCCCCTGGTTCTCCTTGGCTCCCACCTCGGTGAAGGGGATCCCCAGCTCCACGATCCGGTTGACGCCGACCAGCGGGATGCTCCGGAGGTCCGTTTCGCGGCCCGCCTCGTCCTGGCGGACCCGCTCGAACTTCAACGTTCCCGCGCCCGCGTCCTTCACCATCCGGAAGAAGACGTTGCCGGGCTTGCGGAAGACCACGTCGACCCGGAAGGCGTATTTCCGGTCGTTGAGGATGGTGTTGTCCACGTCGAGGCGGATGTAGAGGTTCTCGTGGTCGAAACCGTACCAGAAGCCGCTGAAGATCCGGTGGACCTGCTGCATGGTGGTGAAGCTGTACTGGTTGGAGAAGTAACCGGCGGCGAGCCACTCGAAGTAGTCGGTGATGATGCCGTCCAGGGTCGGGGTGATGAGTTCGAAGGGGCGCTGGACGCGGAACCGGGCCGTCTTCTGGATGATGGGTTTGAAGAACTCCTCGGGCGGTTCCAGCCCCATGCGCCGCCACGACGTCTGGAGGTGGCTGCGGAAGAGTTGGTCGAACTCCCGGTCGTACTCGGAGAAGTGGTCCTCGCCGTACCACCAGAACCAGTCGCTCCCCTCGGCGGCCATGAGGGCCTTGTGGGCTTCCTTGAGGCGGTCCTCCTCCCCGGGGCCGGCCGCGGGGTCCAGGCGCCGCTCCTCGAGTTTCTTGCGGGTCCCCGCCAGGAGGTCCCAGGCCCGGTTCTTCTCGGGGTGGCCGACCCAGGTGGAGAAAGTGCCGTAAATCCACGAGCCGGCCCGGATCCGGGGAAGGACCTGGGGCGCTTCGGTCCGGTCGAGGTACTCGGAGAACGTGACGGCCTTGAGGTAAGGGGACGCCGAGAGGCGGGAATAGAACGCCCGGAGGAAGCGGACGCCGTTCTCCGGGTAGTATTCCCAGGCATTCTCCCCGTCCAGGATGATGGGGACGGCGAAGGCGCGGTCGTCGTCGGGCAGCATCTTCCGGATGAGCATCAGCCGGCTGAAAAGGTCCTCTGCCGCGGCCTCCCCGTCGTAGGTGGAGTAGGTGAACCCGATCATGTCGGAGAGGAGGTGATCGCGGAAGAAGACGCGGAGCGGGCCGCCGGGCGTCCGGCAGGCGTAGTTGCCGTAGCGGGCGTCCACGGGCGGCGCGCTCCCCTCGTCGAGGAGGCCGGACCGGCGCAGGGAGGCCTGGAGGATCTCCTCGTCGGTGGCGACCCAGTCGAAGCCCGCCTCCCGGATGAGCGGGAGGATCTCGTCGGAAACGGACCCCTCGGAGGGCCACAGGCCGCGGGGCGGGCGGCCAAAGGTCCGCTCGTGGCTCTGGACCGCCTGCCGGATGTGCCAGCGGGCGTCCTCCGCGTAATGGAAGTCGTGGAGGGGGAGTTCGAGGTTCGGAAGCGCCTCCCGGGCGGAGTTGATGTTGCAGAGTAGGGGGAGGATGGGGTGGAAATAGGGGGAGGTCGAAATCTCGATCCGCCCCTCGTCCGCCGCCTTCCGGTAGGCGGGAAGGATCTCGCCCATGAACGCCTTGTGGACCGTGAAGAACTTCTGCTTGTCCGCCTCCGTGAACGAACGTCCGGACTTGATCAGGGCCCGGATCTCCTTGCGGGACTTGAGGACCTCGCCGGACCAGGCCAGGTTGTACCAGACCTGGAGGTCGCGGAAGTCCTGCTCCGTGAAGTGTTCCGCCTTGGTCCTCAGTTGTTCGGGCTCCACGACGTAGCCGCGCTTTTCGAACAGCTCCTTGTAGCGGGGGTAGGGCTGGATCATGTTGTCGAAATTGAGGGAGAAGAAGTTCTTCAGGAGGAAGATCTTGTCATCGAGGGTCAACGTGGCGGCGGGCTTGAGGCTGATCTGCAGGAAGTCGTCCTCCGCGCCGTTGTCCACGTAGTCGCGAAGCTGTTCCACCAGGGACGGCACGACGTTGAACGTGACGTGCACGTCGGGGAAGTCCTCCAGGACGTGGACCATGTCGTAGTAGTCCTTGACGGCGTGGAGGCGCACCCAGGGCAGGAGATAGTCCCGGGAGTCGGGCTCCCGGTAGACCGGCTGGTGCATGTGCCACAGGATGAGGACATGAAGAGGGTCGTTTCGCTTGGCTGCAATCATGCTTCCACTCCTGGCGGGTTCCCCTCCGGGGAGACACTTCGGATGACCGGGGGATCATACCACAGGACGGGTGAAAACAGGCGAAATCTTTGGCCGGGGAGGAAACCGGCAAGAAAACACTAGGTTTTGGCAACCGACTCTGGTATATTCATCCAAAACCCCTGCCGCGGGAGCGGCCCGCCGCC
Organism: Acidobacteriota bacterium; assembly: GCA_018001935.1. Classification (NCBI taxonomy): domain Bacteria; kingdom Pseudomonadati; phylum Acidobacteriota; species Acidobacteriota bacterium. Next base: position 14,290 of record JAGNHB010000059.1, on the reverse strand, counting down.
GGATCCACAGGGCCTTCGCGCCGGTGGGAACCGGGCAGGGGCCGGCAGCCGTCACATGGAAAGATCGATCCGCGTCGAAAAAACAGCGCCCCGCGACGTCGCCATCCTCGACGAGGGGAAGGTTCGTTTCCGGATCGTCAACCGCGCCGTCCAGGAAGAGGACCGGACGGTCTGGCAGCTCGTTCACCGGGGGGCGGACCTCTTCACGGGGTTCTGGGAACTGGTCGATGCCGAATCGAAAGAGGTCCTGGTGGGTTTTTACTACATCCCCTCGTCCTACCGTTACGGTGAGGACCTGAGCATCCGGCACTACCCCGACGAGGGCGAGTACCTGTTCCGGCGGCTCGCCCACGACGAGGACCGATGGGTCCTGACCACGCGCGAAGGGGACATCCTGCTGGAAACCTGCCCGCCCGAGCCGTCCTCCCCCGCGGCCTGGGACCTCCGGGTGAAGGTGGCGGCGGACGAACGGGTCCTCTGGCCGCTGGTCTGCCTGTTGGCTTTCGACCGCCTGGCCTGCGGCCGCCTCTGAACCTCCCCCCTCACTCCACCTTCACGTTCCCCTTGGTCTCGAGGTCCTTCACGTAGGCGGGGGGGAGCTGGAACTTCAGCTGCTTGGCCTGGCGGGCCTCGGCGGCGGCCTCGGGGTACTTGCCCTGCAGGAAGAAGGCGAGGGAGAGGTTGAAGTGCAGGGGGGCCAGCTTGGGGTCTTTCGCGAGGCCGGCCAGGAGTTCCTTCTCCGCCTCGGGCGCCCGGCTCAGCCTCAGGTAGGCCCCGCCGAGGTAGAGGTAGAAGAGGGCCGGGATGTCCGCCTCGCCCTGGGTTGCCACCACCTCCCGGTCGTCCTCCCGGCGCTGGTCCTTGGACTGCTTGGCGTACTGCTTGGCGAACCCGCCGGAGTCCTTGTACCCGGACGCCTGGGCGTCCTGGCCCTTCAGGGCGAAGTCGCGGTCCGCGTGCTGCTGGGACATCTCCTTCTTCTGTTTCTCGTCGTGGAGGGCGACGTAGGCGTCCTTGGCCTTCAGGTAGAACTCGAGGGCCTTCGCGGGGTTGTTCTGGGCCATCTGGATCTTGCCCAGTTCCACGTAGGCGCCCGGCATCAGGGGGTAGACGGCGAGCGCCTGGCGGAAGAGGTCCTCCGCCTGGGTGTAGTTCTTCTTCTCGGCCTCCCGGCAACCGCTCTTGAAGAGCTGGTCGGCCTTGTTCAGGTCCGCGGGGGTGACCGCCTTCTCCTGTGCGGCGGCCGGTGCGAGCATCAGGGCGAGCAGCAGGCTGCTCAGGAACAGGGCAAGACCCGTTTTCCGCGCGGGAAAAGCGGGCACACGGAAACGAATCGATTCGGGTTGGTCCATGGCGCTGTGACTCCCTGTCTGGTTTTGCGGGCCGCCACGGGGCCCGCCGGCTGAAGTGTAGTCCTCCGCCGGGATCTTTTCAAGGTGCTTGGAGAATTTTCCGCCCGTTTCGCGCGGCTTGCCACCCGGAATCCGTTGTGCTATCATACCGCTTTCTTCGGACGGGGGTCCGGGAGCGTACACATGAGAATCGAGACGGCAGGGAGTGGATTGTTGCCGGGGCGCGCCACCGAGCACGCGGCCGGGGCGGACCTTTTCGCGGCCGCGGACTGCTCCCTCGAACCGGGGGAGCGCGTCGCGGTGCCGACGGGGATCCGCCTGGCGATCCCCGGGGGGCACGTCGGGCTGGTGTGGCCCCGGAGCGGGCTTGCCCTCCGGCACGGTCTCGACACCCTGGCCGGGGTCATCGACAGCGACTACCGCGGCGAGGTGCAGGTGGTCCTGGTCAACCACGGCGAGCGCCGCGTCGAGGTCCGAAAGGGGGACCGGATCGCCCAGTTGCTGATCCAGAAAGTGGAACCGGCGGTGTTCGAACGGGTCGACGAACTGCCCGACAGCGCCCGCGGGGCGGGCGGTTTCGGGTCCACCGGAACCTGAGCCGCCCGGGGACGTAAAATCCATCAGACGGGCCGACCGGCCCGGTCAGGACGAAAAGACCATGACGGAAAAACCGACCAAAGAAACGACCCCGGCCCCCCCGGCCCCCGCGGGACCGGCCCCGTTCGGACTGGGGCTGGCCGCCTGGGTGGTCCCGGGCCTGGGGCACCTGCTGATGGGAAAGAAAGCCCGGGCGGCCCTCTTCTTCGGCACCGTCGCCATCCTGTTCTGGCTGGGCGTGGTCCTCCAGGGACACTTCACCTACGCCGACGACCCCGTGGAGAGCTTCGCCCTCTTCAAGTTCGTCTCGCACCTGTCCGCGGGGTTCCATTTCGGCATCGCCCTGATCACGGGGGTCAACGCCGACGCTTACGCCATGAAAGCCCGCTTCAGCAACGAGATCGGCGCCACCTGCCTCTACCTCGCGGGGATCATCAACCTTCTGTGCGTCCTGGACGCCATCGCCATCCGCAGGGGAAAAAAGGAGTAACATGATTCCGCTGTTGACCGGCCTGCTCGTCGCCCTCCTCGCCTCCGTCGTCCTGGCGCTAGTGGAGCGCAGCGACGTTCCCTCGCGCAAACGCTACTTCATCAAGATGTTCTGCTGGTGCTTCCTCGGCATGCTCGTGGCGGGCTGGCTGATGCACTTCCTCCCCCGGTAGCGCCCCCCCCAAACCGCGAACCCCAGAGTTCAATCGGTGTAGCGGGGGCGGCGGGACGGCCGTCCAACCGACCAGAAACCGCATTTCACAACCTATTCTTTCTGGGCATGTTGTGAATTTGTTTCTGGAGAGAAACCGACCCCCCCCAAACGCATCCCGAACCCCGTCAGTTCAACAGGTGTCGGAGGGCAGAATCCCTATCCCGAAGGGATAAAAGAGTTTATCCGGCGGGTGTTCCCCCGGCAGGGGGTACTCCCGCCGGTTGCGGGCCATTTGAAGACCCTTGCGCCCCGGAGGCAGCGCCAGAAAAGCGCAGGCCGCCGGAGCGCCGTCTTTACGGCACCGCCGGCCCGTCGGGACGCTCAACGCGCACCGGGCGACGTGCGGCAGTAAAAGAAACCCCGTCACGAGTCAGGCCAGAACGCCCGGACCCGTCGCCCGCGGCGCTCCGGCAGCCTGCGCGGCACGGGGAAAGCGGCGCTCCGGCAGCCTGCGCGCCGCACTCCGCAAGAACGCCGCGGGTTGACCTGCTGTCGGGCACGCTGACGGGAATCCGCTCAGGCAGAGACTAGCCCCTGTTTCGAAACGGCCCGGTCAGGCGGTCGAGCTTGGCCACCCGGTGGACCTTGTGAGCCCCGGTGGCGGGGGGAGGCGGGTCCACGACGATCCAGTCCCCCTTCTCGAGGTTCTTCAGGAGGAGTTCGAGTTCCCGGTTGAGGGTGCGTTCGAGGATGTCGCAGTGCACCAGGCGGCCGGCGGGGTCGCAGCCGCTGAACTGGAAGCGGCCGTGGGAGGGCATGATGGGGGTCACCAGGCGCAGGCTGCCCGGCGCCGGAAGCCCCTCGGGGCCGTTCGGGCGGGCCAGGGCGAGGAAGCAGAACTTGATCTCGCTCACGGAGCGGAAGAGGTGGCGGTTGGCCAGCTTCACCGCCTCGGAGGGTTTCCAGTTCCGCACGTCGTGACACCACCGGCGCCCGTGGGCGGGCAGGGGGCAGGGGTGCGCGTGGGGGCAGGGGGCCACGACCCGGGCGGCGGTGCCGGACGCCAAGGCGTCCCGGAGCCGCATGAGGCGCGCCGACGTCTCCTGGAGCGCCGGTTCCACCAGGACCAGCACGCCGTCCGCCGACAGCCGGTCCATCGTGCGGGTCACCCAGCGGAGCAGTTCGGTGTCGGTGGCGTCGTGGAAAGCCTCGTTCAGGGAGAAGGCGGCCAACACCAGGTCCGTGCCTGCCGGGACGGCGCCCGGGCGGCGCATGTCGCCTCCCGCGTACCGCGCCGTGGTCCGGGGCCAGCGGTCGGCGTTCTCGGTGAAGAGGGCCCCGTAGAGGTCGAGGCTCTCCAGCGCCGGGTCGATGCCGTCGATGGCCAGGCTTTCAAAGCCGTTGTGCCGTTCCAGCCGGGTGGCGAGCGCGGCGGAGGCAGCCCCCAGGCCGCAGCCGAGGTCCGTGCAGCGCAGGCGGGCGGGGGGGGACCACCCGCCGGGCCCCAGCAGCTCGTTCAGGACGTGCAGCACGGCGAGGTAGGTCCGCGGGAAGTGGAAGACGCCGTAGGCGGCCAGCAGGTCGTTGCGGCCGGCGTAGCCGCGGAAGCCGGGGACGCGCCCGGTGGTGAAGACGTCGCCCAGCTGGGCGATGGAACTCTCGAGGGCGAGCAGCGTCGCCGAAACGGAGGGTTTGCCCAGGCGGCGGGTGAGGGTCTCCAGCCACCACCGCTCGAGCCACTCGGGGTACTCGGGGCGGATGTCCAGCTTCCAGCGTCCGGGGGCGGTGCGCGAGGGGGTCATTGCCGGATGATCTTCGGGTAGGCCGAGGACTGCAGCCACGCCCGGATCGTCTTCGGGAGTTCCTGCTTCGAGCCGGCCACCGAGGTGAAGTACCGGACCGCTTCCGCCTCATCGTCCACCACGGCGGCCCAGATCCGGTTGTTCGGGTCGATCATGACGATGGCGTTCATCGAGGGGGCGATCCCCCGGACGAAACCCCGCCGGACCCGGGCCCCGAAGCCGTCCAGGTCCTCCTCCTCGCCGACCAGGTGGAAGCAGGCGGCGAAGCGGTCGTAGTGCTTGCCCACCAGGGCCCGGAAGGCCGCGTCCTGGGACTCGGTCTCGAACACGCCCCGGGACAGGAGGCTGGCGGGGGCGGCTTTGATCTTTCCCTTCCGGTAGGTCCCGTCGAAGACGACCCCCATCCCCGCCAGGGACGAGCAGGCATCGGAAGCCTCCAGGCGGATCGTGTCCCCCTCCAGGGTGAACACCATCCGGCAGCCGGTTTCGGCTTCGGTCCAGACGGCCTTGCGCCCCTCGATGCGGGCGCCGCCCGAGGCCTCGCCCGAGTGAGACCCGCTGAAGGCCATCAACTCGAAGGAAAAGGCGTTGTCCGACGTCACGGTGATCTTGAGGTCGGCGGACTCCCACTCGCCGCCGGCGGTCCGGGTCCAGTCGCCGTTCCACGGGGAGCCGACGTTCCCGATCCCCAGGGGCTCGGCCCGGAAGGGGAAGGACTTGGCCCCGTCCGCCCGGGTCCAGGTGCCTTCGACCCGCCCCGCGGCGTCCACGCGCCCCTCGAAACGCCCGGCGACCTTCCCGTCGGCCCCGGTCTCCTCCAGTTTCAGGACGGGCCCCGACCACGTCCCCCGGACGGGGATCGGCGACTTGTACTTCACGTAGAAGTACGTTCCCGTGACGCGGTCGCCGTCGCGCTGCAGGGCCATGTGGAACTCCGACTTGGTGCCGAGGGTCCCCCGGAGCCGGACCTCGTTGGGCGGGGGCGCGGCCGTGGCGACGCCCGCCGCGACGACGACGGTCAGGAGAAAGCACGGAATGAAACTCAGGCGGTTCATGAATCCCTCCCCGGAGTGGCTGGAAAGGCCAGGGCGGATTATACCCGGAATTTGCCGTTGCCGATCAAGAAAAAATCCGCTAGAGTGTGCCTCCATCTTCGACGAGGAGGTTTCGATGGCAGAGCCGCGGGTGGGGATCCTGATGGGGAGCGCCAACGACATGGACGTGATGCGGGAGTGCACCGACATGCTGAAGAAGCTGGGGATCGCTTTCGAGGTGGAGGTTGCGTCCGCCCACCGGACCCCCGATCGGACGGCTCGCTACGCCGAATCCGCCCGGTCCCGCGGCCTGAGGGTCCTGGTGGCCGGGGCCGGCGCCGCCGCCCACCTGGCGGGCGTCGTCGCCGCCCACACCACCCTCCCCGTGCTGGGGGTGCCCATCGATTCCTCGCCCCTGAAGGGCCTGGACGCCCTCCTGTCCACCGCCCAGATGCCGGGGGGGGTCCCCGTGGCCGCCATGGCCATCGGGAAGGCCGGGGCGCGCAACGCCGCCATCTTCGCCGCCCAGGTCCTGGCCACGGCCGACCCGGAGGTCGCCCTCCGCCTCCACACGCTCCGGGACGAGATGCGGGAGGCCGTGGACAAACAATCTGCACAGCTGAAGGCCGAGTTTCCCGGATGAAATTCTACCTCTGCACCTTCGGGTGCCGGGTGAACCAGGCCGACGGCGACGCCATCGCGGACGCCCTCCGGCGGGACGGGCACGAGGAGACGGACGACCCCGCCCTCGCCGCCCTCGTCGTGATCAACACCTGCACCGTCACGCACCGCTCCGACCACGACGCCCGGAACCGGGTCCGGCGGCTGCACCGGGCGAACCCCGCCGCGCGCATCGTCGTGGCGGGGTGCTACCCCGAGCGTGATCCCGCGGCGCTGACCGCGATCCCCGGCGTGGCGGCCGTGCTGGGGACGCGCCGGGCCCAGACCGTCGCCCGGCTGGCCGCGCAGTGGGAATCGGGCCCCGCGGCGGGAGAGGCCGCCCCCCCGGCCCTCGCGGGGGACCCGCCGCGCGCCGCTGCCCGGGCCGGCCTGGAAAGCCCCGGGGACGGTCCGGACGAGGCCCCCCTGCCGGTGGCCGTGGCCCGACGGGGTCACACCCGGCCTTTCGTCAAGATCCAGGACGGCTGTGCGGGGAACTGTGCCTACTGCATCGTCCCCAGCGTCCGCGGGGCCCCCCGGAGCGCCGACCCCGGCGAGGTCGTCGAGCGCGTGGCCGAACTGGCGGGGCAGGGGACCCGGGAGATCATCCTGACCGGGATCCACCTGGGCCTCTACGGCCGGGACCGGCGCCCCCCCACCTCCCTGGCCGCCCTCGCCGGCACCCTGATGCGCCGGACGTCCATCGGGCGCCTCCGCTTCAGTTCCATCGAACCCCCCGAATTCGACGAGGACCTCCTGGCGTTGATCGGGGGGGAGCCCCGGATCGCGCCGCACTTCCACGTCCCGCTCCAGAGCGGCTCGGAGCGGACGCTTCGGCGGATGAACCGGACCTACGGGCCCGGCGAATACCGGCGCGTCGTGGGCCGGCTGGCCGGGTGCAGACCCCGCGCGGCCATCGGCGCCGACGTCATCGTGGGGTTCCCCGGGGAGACGGACGCCGATTTCCTCGACTCCCTCGACTTCGTCGCCTCCCTGCCGCTGGCCTACCTCCACGTCTTCCCCTTCTCCCCCCGGCCTGGGACCCCCGCCGCAGCCTTCCCCGACCCCGTGGACCCCCGCGTCGTCCGGGACCGCGCCGCCCGCTTCCTGGCGCTCGGGAAGACCCTCTCCCGGGATTTCCGCCGCTCTCTCGCCGGGGTGGAGCTGCCGGCCCTGGTCCTGGGGCGGCGCACGGGAAAGACCACCGGCGCCCGCGCCCTCACGGAGAATTACGTCCCCGTCGTCCTGCCCGGGGCCGACCTTCCCCTCAACGCCGACGTCCGCGTCGTGATCGAGACGGTGTCCCCCGCCGGAGAGTGCCGGGCACGCCTCTCGGGGCCCCTCCCCGCACCGGGGCCGGGACCGGTGCCGGATGCTGTCTGATGGCTGTATTGTCAGACATAGCTTGACGACCCCGCCAGGAGCCCGGATTCGGGTCTCACAGAGGCACGGAGAAGAATCACCCCGGATGGGGGCCTCTGCGCGTCGCGCCCGGGGCAGAGTCTCGTGAATTTTCTTGCCTTTCCCGCGCACCTTCTGATAAAATTCCCTCATCTGATTCGCAGCGGGATTCACCCCGGATTTTTTTCGTGGCTTCATGGCACTCGATGGCGGCCCTGGCTGCGTGAGGACCCATCCCGAAGGAGGACGACGTGGACAGACTCTTTTCCCGGCGTATCGACGGCGTGTTCGTGCTGGTCATCCTGGCGGCCCTGATGCTCGCCGGGTCCTGGGCCCTGGGGGCCCGGCCGGCGCCGCAGCCCCTCAAGGTCACGGTCTCCGACCCGGTCCTGGCGCACCGGGTCCAGACGGAGTTCGGCTGCCGCCTCGTCGCGGACTACGGGCCCTTCAAGGTCTTCGCGGCCGACCCGGCCATCGTCGATGCGTTGACCGCGGCGGGCGCCCGGCGGAGCGACGAGTACGACGTCATCGAGCTGAACACCGGCCCGATCGACACCCGTTCGGAGGAAGCCCGGAAGTTGAGCCTGTACGCCCTGGAGCCCTTCGCCGGGAAACGGCTCCACCTCGTCCAGTTCGCGGGTCCCGTGCGGCCCGAGTGGTACGAGGGCCTCCTGGCGACGGGGGTGAAGGTCGTGGCCTACATCCCCCACAACGCCTACCTGGTCTGGGGCGACATCGGCGCCGTGAACGGCCTCAAGCTGATGGCGGCGGGCAAGGGCCCGGTCCAGTGGGAGGGGCCCTACCTCGACGAGTTCAAGGTGCAGCCCGGCCTCCGGGCCTTCCTGGAAGCGGTGTCTTCCAAGGATGCCGACCCCAACGAGATCGAGGGCGTGGAGATCCAGCTGTACGACGACCCCGTCACCAACGCCGAGACCCTGGCCCAGGCCACGGCCCTCTTCGGCCGGCCGCCGGTCCGGGAGCACACGGTCCTGCACTACCGGAACGTCCTGATGCAGGGGAACCTGCGGGCCGTCTACGCCCTGGCCGGCCGCCCGGACATCGTCTCCATCCACCCCTGGCTCCGCCACAGGAAGATGGACGAGATCCAGGACATCATCATGATCGGCAACCTCACGGGGAACGTCCCCTCCGGGCCGGGCTACCTGGCCTGGCTGACGGGGAAGGGCTTCACCCAGGCGCAGTTCACCACGTCCAACTTCGCGGTGGACGTCACCGACAGCGGCATCGACAACGCCACCACGACGCCCAATCACTTCGGCCTCTACGTCGGGGGCAACACGACTCTGGCGAGCCGGGTGATCTACAGCCGCCTGGAGGGTACGCCCCACAGCGGGAGCACCTTGCAGGGCTGCGACGGCCACGGGAACCTCAACGCCCACATCGTGGGCGGCTACAACGACATCGCCGGGTCCCCCCACGCCGACGCCAACGGCTATCACTACGGGCTCGGGGTGTGCCCCTTCGTCAAGGTGGGGTCCTCGGTCATCTTCGACCCCGACACCTTCACCAACCCGGACTACGAGAACCTGCAGTCCAAGGCCTACAACGACGGCGTCCGCATCAGCACCAACTCGTGGGGCGCGGCCGTGGGCGGCGCCTACAACGCCGACTGCCAGGCCTACGACGCCCTGGTGCGCGACGCCCAGCCGACAGGGTCCACCTACCCGGTGGCCGGCAACCAGGAGATGGTGATCGTCTTCTCCGCCGGCAACTCGGGGAGCGGCTCCAACACCCTCGGGTCGCCCGGCAGCGGCAAGAACGTCTTCTGCGTCGGGGCCGCGGAGAACGTGAACCCCTTCGGCGCCAACGACCAGTGCGGGTTCGGCGACACGGCGTCCGACAGCGCCAACGACATCGCCTCCTACTCCAGCCGGGGCCCCTGCGACGACGGCCGCATCAAGCCGGACATCCAGGCGCCGGGCACCCACGTCGACGGCGGGGTCTTCCCGGCCAGCCTGGCGCCTTACCCCGTGACCGGAACCGGCGCGGCGGCCGCGTGCTTCGACGCCTCCGGCGTCTGCGCCGGGCCCGGCTCCTCGAACTTCTGGCCCCTGGGACAGCAGTGGTACACGGCCTCCACCGGCACCAGCCACTCCTGCCCGGCGGTGGCGGGCGCCAGCGCCCTCACCCGCCAGTACTTCATCAACCAGGGGTGGACGGCGCCCTCCCCGGCCATGAACAAGGCCTTCCTGATGAACTCCACCCGCTACATGACGGGGGTCAGCGCCAACGACACCCTCCCCTCCAGCAACCAGGGGATGGGGATGATCAACCTGGGCATGGCCTTCGACGGGGTGGTGCGCATCCTCAAGGACCAGCTCCCGGCGGACCTCCTCACCGCCACGGGGCAGTACCGCGTGGTCGTGGGGAACGTGAGCGACCCCACGAAGCCCTTCCGGGTCACCCTGGCCTGGACGGACGCCCCGGGCGCCACCTCGGGCAACGCCTACAACAACAACCTGGACCTGACGGTCACCGTGGGCGGGAACACATACAAAGGCAACGTTTTCAGCGGCGCCGACTCCGTCACGGGCGGCGCGGCCGACCCGCGGAACAACGTGGAGAGCGTGTTCGTGCCCGCGGGGGTTTCGGGGAACTTCCTCGTGACCATCACCGGGGCCAACATCGTTTCGGACGGCGTTCCCGGGAACGGGACCGCCCTGGACCAGGACTACGCCCTCGTGATCTACAACGGCGTCGAAGTGGCCGCCCCCGTGGTGGCCCTCGAGACCGTCACCCTGACGGCGGAGAGCTGCGCGCCCGCCAACGGCGTGGCGGACGTGGGCGAGACGGTCACCTACGCCGTGGCGCTCCGGAACATCGGGACGGCCGACACCGCCAACGTGGTGGCCACGCTGCAGGCCACGGGCGGCGTGACGGCCCCGAGCGCCGCCCAGGCCTACGGCGCTCTGAAGGCCGGCGGCGCCTCCGTCTCCCGCGACTTCACCTTCACGGTGGACCCCGCCTTCACCTGCGGGGAAACTGTGACGATGACCCTTCAGCTCCAGGACGGGTCCACCGACCTGGGGAACGTTGCCAGTGTCCGGGGGACCGGCGTGCTGGGGCCCGCCAACACCACCAGCAGCGGCGGGATCTCCGTGTCCATCCCCGACAACGACCCCGTCGGCGTGCTGGTGCCCGTCACGGTGAGCGGAACCGGCAAGGTGGCGAAGCTCGTGGCCCGGGTCCGCGCCAACCACACGTGGGACGGGGACGTGACCTTCTCCCTCGTCGGGCCGGACGGCACGACCGTGATCCTCAGCAACCGGCGCGGATCGGCCGGCGACAACTTCGGGAGCGGGAACCTTGATTGCACCGGCACCTTCACGGTCTTCGACGACGATGCCGCCACCGCCATCGGCAGCGGCACCCCGCCGTTCGCCGGGAGCTACCGGCCGGACGAACCCCTCTCCGCCTTCGCCGGGAAGGACCTCAACGGCACCTGGAACCTCAAGGCTACGGACGCCGCCGGGGGGGACACCGGCACCATCTACTGCGTGCAGCTGGACATCCAGAAGTACATCTGCTGCGGCCAGGCGGGGACGCCCAACATCGTCGCCGCCGGGTCCAGCGTCACGACCGAGGACTGCTCCCCTGCCAACGGGGCGGTCGACCCCGGCGAGGGCGTGACGGTGGACCTCGGGCTCCGCAACACCGGCGACGGGGCCACTTCCAGCCTGGTGGCCACCCTCCTGCCGGGCGGCGGCGTGACCAACCCCGGCCCGCCCCAGGCCTACGGGGCCATCGCGCCGGGCGGCCCCACCGTGACCCGCAGCTTCACCTTCACGGCGGACCCGCTGCTCCCGTGCGGGTCCACCCTCACCCTCACCCTGCAACTGCAGGACGGCGCAACGGACCTGGGCACCGCGGCGTACCCCTTCGTCCTGGGGACCACCGTGACCTCCACTTACGGGCCCTTCGCCAATACGGGGAGCATCTCCATCCCCGCGTCCGGCACGGCGGCGGGCGCCGCGGCCCCGTACCCCTCCACCCTCGCCGTGTCCGGTGTGCCCCTCCCCTTCAACGGCCGGGTGACGGCCACGCTCACGGGGATGAACCACACCTTCCCGGCCGACCTGGACATCCTGCTGGTGGGGCCCCAGGGGCAGGCGGTCATGCTGCTCTCCGACACCGGCGGCGGGACGGACATCGTCAACGTGAACCTCACCTTCGACGACGCCGCCGCGGCGCTGGTCCCCACCACCATCGTCTCGGGGACCTACCGGCCGACCAACAGCGGGGCGGCGGACGGCATGCCCGCCCCGGCGCCGCCCGAGCCTTACTCCTCCGCGCTCTCGGCCTTCAGCGGGACCAACCCCAACGGGACCTGGAGCCTGTATGTTTACGATGATGCCGGCGGCGACGTCGGGAACGTGTCGGGCGGCTGGAGCCTCAACTTCCATGACGTGAACCCCTCGTGCTGCATCCCGGCCGGGGCCTGCCAGATCCTCTCCTGCGGGGCCACGGCTTCTCCCCTGGGGGGCAACGTCCCGCTGCCCGTCTCCTTCACGGGGACCGTGGCCACCCTCAACTGCTCCGACACCCCGGTCTTCACCTGGGACTTCGGGGACGGTTCCCCCACGGCCACGGGTCAGGCGGTCTCCCACACCTACACCACGGCCGGAACGTTCATCTGGGCGATGACGGTGACCGTCCAGGGGCAAATCTGCACCCAGGGCGGCTCGGTGAACATCACGGCGCCCGGTCTCGGCGCCGACGGCTCGACGCTGGTGGAGGAGTTCTGCACGCCGCCCAACGGCGCCGTCGACCCCGACGAGGGCGTGACCGTGGGCCTCACGGTCCGGAACACGGGCACGGGCCCCACCACCAACCTGGTGGGGACCCTCCAGGCCGGCGCCGGCGTGACCTCCCCCGGCGCTCCGCAGGTGTTCGGCGCGGTGGCTCCCGGGACCGCCGTGACCCGCAATTTCACCTTCGTGGCGGATCCCTCCTTCCCCTGCGGGTCCGTCGTCACGGCCCTCCTGCACCTGGAGGACGGGCCCATGGACTACGGCAGCGTGACCTACAGCTTCGTCCTGGGCAGCACCATCACCTCCACCGGGGGGCCGTTCGCCAACACGGCGACCATCACGATTCCCGCCTCGGGCACCGCGGCGGGGGCCGCCGCCCCTTATCCTTCCACCATCGCGGTTTCGGGCCTCCCCGCCACGCTGGTCAAGGTAACCGCCACCCTCACGGGGATCAATCACACCTACCCCGATGATCTCGACATCCTGCTGGTCGGGCCGCAGGGGCAGAAAATGATCCTCATGTCGGACGCGGGCGGCAGCACGGACCTCGTCAACGTGAACCTCACCTTCGACGATGACGCCGCGACCTCCCTCCCGGATGCGACCGCGATCACCTCCGGGACCTACAAACCGACGAACTGGTTGACCGGTGACACGTGGCCGGCCCCTGCTCCCGCCGGTCCCTACGGAAGCGCCCTCTCCGCCTTTGTCGGGACGAACCCCAACGGGAACTGGAGCCTCTACGTCTATGACGACGTGGGTGGGGATATCGGCAACATCTCGGGTGGCTGGAGCCTCAATTTCGTCGTGTCCACGCCCGACTGCTGTGTGGACACCACCCCCTGCACCCTCCTCTCCTGCGACGGCACGGCCGACCCGGTCTACGGCCCGGCGCCGCTGGCAGTGAACTTCACCGCCACGGCCCAGACCCAGGACTGCACCGCCACCCCGACCTACACCTGGGACTTCGGCGACGGCACCTTCGGGACCGGCCAGTCCGTGAGCCACACCTACACCACCGACGGCGTCTACGCCTGGACCCTCACGACCACGGTCGAGGGGCGCAGTTGCACCGACACCGGCACGGTGGAGGCCGTCTACTGCGTGGCGCCGGCCATCGGGACCCAGCCCCAGCCGGCCACGGTCTGCCTGGGCGAGACGGTCACCCTGACCGTGGGAGCCACCGGCACGCCGACCCCCAACTACCAGTGGTCCATGAACGGCGCCCCGGTGGGCGCCGACTCGCCCACCTACGTCACGAACCCCCTGGACCCTACCGCCACGTACACCGTCACGGTGAGCAACCTCTGCGGGACCGTGACCAGCGACCCGGCGGTGGTGACCGTGAACGTCGGGGCCGCCATCCTCGGCGCCACCTGGGACCAGACCGTGTGCGGCGGCGAGTCCGCCCACTTCGCCCTCGCCCTGGCGGGGACGCCCCCGCCCGCCGTCGCGTGGTACGACAGCGAGGACGGGGTCAACTTCACCCTGATCCCGGGGGCGACCTCGGCGAACTACACCACCCCGGCGCTGACCCAGCGGCGGATCTACAAGGCCGTCGTGGCCAACTCCTGTGGGAACGACCAGAAGATCATGATCGTCGAGGTGGTCGACCCGCCGGTGGTCACCCTGGTCAACCCCGAATCCCAACAGGTCAACACCGGCCACAGCGCCACGCTGGACGTGTCCTACACCGGGACCGAGCCGGTGACGATCCAGTGGTACGAAGGGGAAACCGGCGACGTGTCGCACCCGGTGGACGGGGCGACCTCCGCCGTCTTCCACACGCCGCAGGTCTACGCGGACACCCGCTACTGGGTGCGCGTGTCCAACGACTGCGGTCACGATGACAGCGAGTCGGTGTCCGTCGTGGTCTGGAACGTGTACTACCTTCCGCACGCAGTGTCGACGTCCGAGTGGTGGACGAAGGTGAGCATCGTGAACGCGGGGGGGCTGAACCCGAAGGCGGGGGAGGCGGTGGACGAGGTGGAAGTCCGGGCGTACAACTCGGCGGGGGGGCTGGAGGAGG
>JAGNHB010000058.1 GCA_018001935.1 Acidobacteriota bacterium | reverse complement strand
GGCTAGTCAAGAGGGAACTTGATATTGCAAGAATGATTTGTGAGGTGACCCCGGGCGTTCCGCGAGCTGATAGCCCGATCAGGGCGGGGTTAGATCATGCCAACTTTTTCCCTTGCGAAAGTGCTGCAAGAAAGACAGTTCCGACGCATGAAAAACAGTCAAAATCCCCGAAGCCCGGCTGATCGTCTGTTCGGTCGTGGCGCAAATCCCCTCCGGTTTTTTTGCGCAGACGTCCGTGCCGGGTGGAAGAAAGCGGGAGGACCGGGTTGCATTTTTTCGCGAATTGATCCAATAATAGAGTGGAAAACCTCGAGGGGGATCCGCCCATGACCCTGGACCTGACATCGTTCGAGAGCGCCCTGGGACAGTTGGACACCAGCGCGGGTTACCTCGAATCCGATCTTGCCCGGCAGGACCCCGGGTTGCGGGAGCAGTTCCGGTCGGCCGTCATCCAGGCTTTCGAGTTCAGCTACACCCTGGCGGTCAAGTTCATTCGGCGCCAACTGGAGCAGATTGTCGCCAACCCCCACGAATTGAGCGAGATGGCATTCATGGACCTGATCCGTGCCGCGGCGGACGCCGGTCTGGTGCCGGACGTGCCGCGATTCCGGGTATACCGGGAGAAACGGAACCTCACGAGCCACACCTACGACGCGGAGAAAGCGGAAGACGTCCTGTCGGTCATCCCCGAATTCCGTGCGGACATGAAGCACCTCCTGGATCGCCTCCGGAGCCGGAATCATGGGCATGCCGATTGACATCAGCGCCTCGGAGAAAGCGATCGTTCTCGACATCCTGGAGCGGCATGTCCCGGAATACGACGTGCTGGCTTACGGTTCGCGCGCGGGGGGCTCCCCCCGGAAGCATTCCGACCTCGATCTCGCCGTGATGACGGACCGGCCGCTGGACACCCTGCGCCTGGCCGACCTCAAGGACGCCTTCACGGAATCCGCCCTGCCCTTCAACGTGGACCTGCTGGACTGGGCGGCGACCGCCGAACCGTTCCGGGCCCTCGTCCGTCAACGTTCCATCCTTCTCCGCCCGGGGTCTCAGCGTCCTCCGACACCGGTTTGAAGAGGACGCTGCAGCACCGCTCGAACCGTCGCGTTTGAACGTGCGCCGAAACCGGTCGCGCCCGACCGTTCACTCCCGCCCCGCCGCGTTTTTCGGATTGCTTTTGTCCCCATTTCGTCTTATCCTCGGGGCGTTTTTAGCATCAGGCGAAATGCGCGGATGCCATCTTCATCTCAGGGTGCCTTATGGAAGAAATTACCTGGCATTATCCGGACAACATCGAGGAGGCGGCCGAGCTGGTGGCCCGCAAGGGGCTCATCCCCCACGGCGGGGGGCTCGGCATCCTCATGGGCGGCGCCGCGGAGCGCGTCGCCGGCTTCGTGGACCTCTCCCGTCTCCCGATACGTCACTTCCAGCGAAGAGACGGCCAGGTGGAGTTCGGGGCGGCGGTGTGCTTCGCGGACACGGTCCGCCACCTCCGGAACGTGGACCCGGGCCACATCCTGGTCCGCGCCCTGGGCGGGGCCCTGTCCACGCCGTTGCGGAACCGGGCCACGCTGGGCGGTTCCATCGCCCAGTTCCCCATCTGGTCGGACCTGGTGGGCCCCCTGCTGGCGCTGGACGCCCAGGTCGACCTCGTCGGCGCCAGCGAGGGCTCGTACCCCGTCGCCGAGTACGTCACCGACCGCGACGTGCGCAAGGGGAGCCTCATCACGGCGGTCCGCTTCGCCGACAAGCCCTGGAAAGCCGCCTATCGGCGGGTCGCCCGGACGCGCTTCGACTACTCCGCCTTCAACGTCTCGGTCTTGGCCGAACGGAACGGGAGCGGGGCCCTGGCCGACCTCCGGGTGGTCGTGGTGGGGTGCGCCAACAAGTTCCACCGGCCGACGGACCTGGAATCGCTGCTGCGGGGGAAGGTCCTCACGCCCGCCCTCGCCGCGGAAGCCGCCGCGGGGCTCAAGCTCGAGTTCCCCGCCAAGAAGGTGGGGAGTCCCGAGTACCTGAAGGAGCTGGCCCGCGTGGAGTTGGAGCGGGCGCTCCTGGACATCACGGAATGACCGGCACGGAAAGGGGAAGAACATCATGAAAGCACACTTCAAGATCAACGGCCGCGACGTGGCGGCGAGGTTTTCGCCGGAGGCCCTGCTGCTGGACGTGCTCCGCGACAACGGGCACGAAGAGGTGAAGGAAGGGTGCCGCACGGGCGAGTGCGGCGCCTGCGTCGTGCTGCTGGACGGCAAGCCCGTCAACTCCTGCCGGGTCCTGGCCGCCGGCGTGGCGGGGCGGGAGATCACCACCGTCAAGGGGATCGGGAGTCTCCACGAGCCGCACCCTGTCCAGGCGGCCTTCGTGGACAGCGGGGCGGTCCAGTGCGGTTTCTGCACCCCGGGCATGGTCCTGTCGACCGTCGCCCTGCTCAAGGAGAACCCCAGCCCGACCGACGAGGAAATCAAGACGGCCTTGGACGGCAACCTTTGCCGATGCACCGGTTACGTGAAAATCATCGACGCCGTGCGCCTGGCGGCGGAAAGGATGCGCAGCCATGAGTAACTTTCTCAACATCGGCAAGCCCGTCACCAAGATCGACGCCCTTTCCCTCGCCACGGGCGTGGAAAAATTCACGGCGGACCACCGGATCGGGAACGCCCTGCACGTCGCGTTCCTCTACTCGCCGCACGCCCACGCCGAGATCGTCTCCCTCGACGCCTCCGAGGCGGAGAAGGCCCCCGGCGTCGCCCTGGTCCTCCACCACGGCAACGTCCCGCGGGTGCTCCACACCACCGCCGGGCAGGGGTACCCCGAACCCTCCCCCTACGACACGGCCCTCTTCGACCGCCGCATGCGCTTCGTAGGCGACCGGGTGGCCCTGGTGGCCGCCGACACCCTCGAGGCCGCCCAGGACGCCGCGGAGAAGATCCGGGTCGAGTACAACGTGCTGGAGCCGCTCCTGGACGCGGAGAAGGCCCTGGACCCGTCCAGCCCCCGCCTCCACGGCGAGGACGCCTTCGCCCCCCTGCCGGTGGTCTACAAGCCCGAGATCAACCTGGCCGCCGAGGCGGGCATCGAGTTCGGCGACATCACCCGGGGCTTCGCCGAGGCGGACTTCGTCGAGGAAGGCGTCTTCCGGACCCAGTACGCCTCCCACTGCGCCATCGAGCCCCACGCCGTGCTGTCCTGGTACGACGAGCGCGGCCGGCTGGTGATCCTCACCACCACCCAGGTGCCCTTCCACGTGCGCCGGATCACCGGGCGCGTGCTGGACATCCCCATCGGCCGAATCCGGGTCATCAAGCCCCGCATCGGCGGCGGCTTCGGCGGCAAGCAGGAGGTGTTCCTGGAGCCCCTGGCGGCCCTGGTGACCCAGCGCACCCGGCGGCCGGCCCGGATCGTGCTGAGCCGGCGGGAGGTCTTCGTCTCCGCCCGCACCCGCCACCCCATGCGCATGCGGGTGAAGATCGGCGCGAAGAACGACGGCGCCATCACCGCCCTGGAGATGGAGGCGCTGATGAACACCGGCGCCTACGGCTCCCACGCCCTCACCGTCATGGCCAACGCCGGCTCCAAGATCCTGCCGCTCTTCAACAAGGTGGAGAACGTCCGGTTCCTCGGGAAGACGGTCTACACCAACCTCCCCGTGGGCGGGGCCTACCGCGGCTACGGGGCCACCCAGGGCTACTTCGGCTTCTGCCAGGTCGTCGACGACGTGTCCCGCCACCTGGGGGTCGACCTGGTGGACTTCTACAAGACGTGGCACATTCGCGAGGGCGAGACCTCCGAGGTCTTCAAGGTGCTCGGCGAGGGGAAGGAGGGCGTGGCCCAGGTCATCCGCTCCTGCAAGCTCGACGAGTGCCTCGACCGGGGCGCCGCCGCCATCGGCTGGAAGGAAAAGCGCGGGAAGAAGATCCGCAGCGGCGACCGGGTCAAGGGGCTCGGGCTCGCCGCCTGCATGCAGGGCTCCGGCATCCCCAAGGTGGACATGGCGGCCGCCATCATGAAGATGAACGAGGACGGCTCCTTCAACCTCCACATCGGCGCCACGGACCTCGGCACCGGGTCCGACACCGTCCTGGCCCAGATCGCCGCCGAAACCCTCCAGATCCCGGTGGAGAAGCTCATCGTCCTCTCGTCGGACACCGACCTGACGCCCTTCGACGTGGGGGCCTACGCCTCCTCCACGACTTACGTTTCCGGCGGCGCCGTGCTGCGCTGCGCCCGGAAGATCCGGGACATCCTGCTCCGCGTGGGGGCGTCCATGCAGGGCGCCGACGTCGCGGCCATGGAGATCACCCCCGCGGGGGTCCGGAACACGGCCACGGGGAAGGTGACCACCCTGGAGCAGATCGGCTACTACACCTTCTACGAGAACGACCAGTTCCAGGTGGCGGCGGACGCCTCCTACTACGGCACCGAGTCCCCCGCGCCCTTCATGGCCCAGTTCGCCGAGGTGGACGTGGACACCCGGACCGGGCGGATCCACCTGGTGAAGTATGTGACGGTCATCGACTGCGGCCGCGCCATCCACCCGCTCCTGGCCCAGGGCCAGGTGGAGGGCGCCGTGGTCAACGGCCTCTCCTACGCCCTCTGGGAGAACTACGACTTCGACGCCAAGGGGCGCATGCAGAACGCCTCGTTCTGGGACTACAAGCTCTTCACCGCGGCGGACCTGCCGGAGATGGTCACGATCGTGGTGGACTCCGACGAGGAGACGGGGCCCTACGGGGCCAAGTCCGTTTCCGAGATCGGGATCAACGGCCCGCTGCCGGCCATCGCCAACGCCGTCTTCGACGCGGTGGGCGTCCGCCTGCGCGAGGCCCCCTTCACCCCCGAGCGCCTCTGGCGCCTGATGAGGGAAAAGTAGAGGCTCTCTCCAGGGAACTCTCGGAACGCCCCTTTCCGGAGGGGCGTTTTTTCTTAGGACTGAAAACATGAAAGAGATCGTCGGCGTCATCTTCGGGCTGGGATTGATGGCCAACGCGGGGCTCTTCGTCATCCAGGCGCTCCGGATCGCCCGCACCCGCAGCGCGAAAGGCGTGTCCATCGCCACCTTCGCCGGGTTCTGCGTGCTCCAGGTCACCGGGATCCTGCACGGGATCTTCCAGCGGGACCTCTACCTGCTGGCCGGCATGATCGCCAGCCTCCTGGCCTGCGGCACCGTGACCGTCCTGGCGATTCTGTACCGGGAGCGATAGCGCTTCTGCGGCGGACGACGCCATGAGGGTGATGGGTGTCCCGAACTTTCTTCCCTCCGCGCCGGCGCGCCGTTGCAGTCAAGCCGCCGCCCCGGATCGGGCGGGAAAGGACGAAAGGACGTAAAGGACCCAAAGGACCCAAAGGACGGCCAGGGGCGGACCGGCGGGGCGGCAGGGAGGGGGTGCGGCGCGGCGGGCGGTGATGGGCCGACGCCCGCGGACTGCGGCGTGGCGGGCGGTGACGGGTCGACCTCTGCGGAGTGCGGCGCGCAGGCTTCCGGAGCGCCGCTTTGATCGCGCCGCGCAGGCCGCCGGAGCGGCGCGGTTCCCAACCCTCCGCAGATTCGGTCGGCCATCAGGGCAGGGTCGGTGAGCGACGATCTTGACCTGCGGGCTGAAGGGCGGGTGGCGGTGGATGAAGAGGGCCGCTGGGTGTTGCGCGAGAGTGCCGCTTCTATTCCGCTCTTTTCGAGCTTGAAAAGGCCCGGTTAAGCCAGGAAATCAGGCCCTTCTGGACGGTATTCCCGGATTTTTCCATCGATTGGCGAGGTCCGACCCGATGCCGGATCTGAATTCGAGGCGATCGACCGGGAATCGGGTGTAGAATGACGTTCGCCAGGGGTGGCGCAAGCTTCAGCTTGCGCGAGAACGTCCAGGAGATAATAGTCTTTTAATGGTTCTTCGAGGCCGTTATCGTCGTGTCCGGATGGCCGGCCAGGCATCCCCAACAAGCTGAATCCCAGGAGGTGACCCGTGTCCGATCGCATGATTCAACAGTTCATGGAAATGGTCCGAATCCCCAGCGAGTCCGGCGAGGAGGCCGAGTTCATCGCCTGGCTGGCGAAGGAGATCGAGAAACTGGGGGCGGAGGTCCGGATCGACGCCTACGGCAACCTGACGGCCCGGCTGGGCGCCCTGGACAGCGCCGTGACGGAGCCGATCCTCTTCTCGTGCCACGCCGACACCGTGAAGCCGGGCAAGGGGATCACCCCGGTCCTGGCGGACGGCGTCATCCGCTCCGGCGGCGACACCATCCTCGGCGCCGACGACAAGGCCGGCATCGCCGAACTGCTGGAGGCCCTCCGGGTGGCGCCGAAACGTCCGCCCGTGGAGATCGCCGTCAGCCGGCAGGAGGAAGTGGGCCTCCTGGGGGTCAAGAACCTGGATAAAAACCTGCTCCGTGCCCGGCGGGGGTTCCTCCTCGACAACGACACCCTGGACACCATCATCATCGGCGGTCCCACCTACTACGCCATCGACGCGGAGTTCCGGGGCCGGTCGGCCCACGCCGGCATGGAGCCGGAGAAGGGGGTCAACGCCATCCGGGCGGCGGCCCAGGCCGTCGCGGCCCTGCGGCTCGGCCGGCTCGACCCCGAGACCACCGCCAACGTGGGCGTGATCAGCGGCGGGCTGATCCGCAACGGCGTCCCCGACCGGGCGTCCTTCCTGGCGGAGTGCCGCAGCCTGGACCACGCCAAGGCCGAGGCCCTGGCCGCGGAGATGGAGAAGACCATCCGCGAACAGGCGGCGGCGGTGGGGGCCGAGGTGCAGCTCCGGGTCAACGAGATGTGCCGGGCGGTGAACATCGCGCCCGACGCCTGGACCATCCGCCTGGCGCAGAAGGCGCTGCGGGCCGTGGGGGTCGAGGCCCGGACCGCGGTCATGACCGGCTTCACCGACGCCTCCATCTACAACAACCTCGGGATCGAGATGGCGGTGGTGGGCATCGGCGCCCGGGACGAGCACTCCCTGCAGGAGAGCATCCACGTCGAAGACCTGTGCAAGGCCCGGGACATGGTGGTGGAGATCCTCCGCCTGGCGGCGGAGTGAGCCCGTGGTCGTCCGGCCGGTACGGGAGGACGACGCGGCGGCCTTTCTGGATCTGCTCCGCGCGCTCGACCGCGAGACCCGGTTCATGATGCTCGAACCCGGGGAACGGACGACCACCGAGGCGGAACAGCGGGAGAGCATCCGGCGAACCCTGTCCCGGGACCGCGACGCCCTGATCGTGGCGGAGAGCGAGGGCCGGTTGATCGGTTACATCGGCGCCTGGGGCGGCGAGTACCGGCGAAACCGGCACTCGGCCTGGCTGGTGATCGGGGTGCGGCGTGCCTTTGCCGGCCGCGGGGTCGGGACGCGGCTCTTCGACGCCCTGGAAACCTGGGCCCGCGAGCGGTCCATCGACCGCCTCGAACTCACCGTCATGGTTCACAACGAGGAGGCCCTCCGCCTCTACCGGCGGCGGGGGTTCGAGATCGAGGGCCGGCGCCGGGATTCCCTCCGCGTCGACGGCGTCCCCGTCGACGAGTTCGCCATGGCGAAGCGCCTGGCGCCGCCCGCGGGGTATGACCGTCGAGTAAAACCGATCCCCGGGGGAGATGCCGGCGAGAACCGGTCAAGCGGGAAAGGACAAAAGGACAAAAACGACCAAAAGGACAAAAACGACCGCCGGCCCGAAAAACTGGAACATCATGTCTTTGCCGTTCTCTGTATCCTTTGTCTCCTTTCCGTCCTTTGGGTCCTTTGTGTCCTTTTGGTCCTTTAGTCCTTTAGTCCTTTTCGGTACTGACATGTTTTCCATTTTCCGACGTTTGTTTTTGAAAGTCCCGTTCCGGCCCCGCGGCGAGGCGGGGGCCCCGGACCCGCGCCGCGCGCTGGTCGGGCTCCTCGGCCCCTGCCCGCAGTGCGGGTGCGACGCCGAGGGGCACGCCCACTGGCGCCTGGCGTCCGCCGCACGGAACTGCCGCCGGGGCCGGGAGGCGGAGATCGAGGGCCTGATCGCCGCCGGCGCCTGGGGGGAAGCGGCCGACGTCCGGGAGTGGCGGGCCGGCGCGGAAGTCGTGGAGTACTACGCGCTGCGATGCCCAAAATCACCGCTCCTCTCCCTCAAGAAAGTGGTCTTCTCCGCCGCCCTCGACGGCGACGTCCGCGAGCTCGCGGACCGCGTCCTCTCCGCGGCCGACACGGCCGTCCTGGCCACCCTCGCCGCCGGCCAGTGGCGGAACCTCTGAGATTCCGCGACCCCCGGCAATCCGTTTTTTTTGCGAGCTTGGCGCCTTTGCGAGATCCAGATCCGGATCGGCGCTTGCCAAGTCGCCAAGCTCGCAACGGAAGATCGCATGGGTCCCAAATTCCGATCCCGGCCGATGTTTCGATCGATCGGCCCCACGATCTTGCGCGATTTGGCAACGACTTACATTATAGGCGCTCATTGCCGCCCTTGAATTTCGATGAAGGTGGAATTACAATGGGGTTTTCCGCCCAGAGGCAGGGCGCTCGAAAAGGACCGGCGGAACGATGCAGAATAAAACCGAGACGGTCGTCACCCCCGAACCGCCGGGCGTACCGCCGGACGTACCCCCGGCCTTGTCCCCGGACGGCACTTCAGGCGACCACCTCAAGGCCCACGGGCTCGGGTTTTTAGCCCTGACCGCCCTGGGGGTGGTCTTCGGCGACATCGGCACCAGCCCGCTCTACTCCCTGAAGGAGGCCTTCCACGCCTCCCACGGGATCGTCACCGGCCACGAGAGCATCCTGGGCATGCTCTCCCTGGTGTTCTGGTCCCTGGCCCTGGTGATCTGCGTCAAGTACGTCAGCGTGATCATGCGGGCCGACAACCGCGGCGAGGGCGGCATCCTGGCGCTGATGGCCATGATCCGGCACCGCCGCCCCCGCCCGGGGGAGCGGCGCCCGTGGCTCATCATCCTGGGCCTGTTCGGCGCCGCCCTCCTGTACGGCGACGGCATCATCACCCCCGCCATTTCGGTCCTCTCCGCCGTGGAGGGCCTCAGCGTCGGCACCCACGCCCTCGAGCCCTACGTGGTTCCCCTCACCGTGGTCATCCTCGCCCTGTTGTTCCTCTTCCAGAAACACGGCACGGCACGCATCGGCCTGGTCTTCGGCCCGGTGATGATCCTGTGGTTTGTTTCCATCGCGGTGCTGGGCCTGGTGGCCATCTTCCGGTTCCCCGACGTCCTGGCCGCCGTCAACCCCGCTCACGCCGTGCGGTTGTTCCTGGCCAACGGATGGAAAGCCTTCTGGGTCCTCGGTTCGGTGGTGCTGTGCGTCACGGGCGGCGAAGCCCTCTACGCCGACATCGGCCATTTCGGGCGCCGCCCCATCGTCCTGTCCTGGTACGGGCTGGCCTTCCCCTGCCTGGTGCTCAACTACTTCGGCCAGGGCGCCCTGCTGCTGCACAACCCCAAGGCGGTGATCAACCCGTTCTATTTCCTGGCGCCTTCCTGGGCACTCTTCCCCCTGGTCGCCCTGGCCACGCTGGCCACCATCATCGCGTCGCAGGCGGTGATCACCGGCGCGTTCTCCCTGAGCCGGCAGGCGGTGCAGCTCGGATATCTCCCGCGCCTGTCCATCCTGCACACCTCGGCCTCGGAAATCGGCCAGATTTACGTGCCTTTCATCAACTGGACCCTGATGCTCTCGTCCATCTTCCTGGTGCTCTGGTTCCAGACCTCCACCCACATGGCGGCCGCCTACGGGCTGGCGGTGACCGGGACCATGGCCGTCACCACCGTCCTGGCCTTCTCGGTGATGCGGCGGCGCTGGCGCTGGAACCCGGTCCTGGCGGCACTGGTCTCCGGGGTGTTCCTGGTGGTGGACCTGGCCTTCCTGGGCGCCAACGTCATCAAGATTCCCGCGGGAGGCTGGGTGGCCCTCTTCGTGGGCGTCGCCGGGTACCTGGCGATGTCGTCGTGGAAGCGCGGCCGCGAGATCCTGGCTCAGCGGCTGAAGCAGCGATCGGCCTCCCTGGAGGACATGCGACGGTCACTCCAGGATGAGATCACCCCGGCCGTCGTCAACGGGTCTGCCGTTTACCTGTCGGCCACGGCGGGAACGGTCCCGGCGACCTTTCAGTTCAACCTGAAACACAACAAGGTGATCCACGAGAAAGTCCTGTTCGTGACCCTCGTCACCGAGGACATCCCCCGGGTGGCCGAGGCGGACCGGGTCGACGTCGAGCCGCTCTTCGAGCATTTCTACCGGGTCACCGGGCATTTCGGCTTCATGGAAAGCCCCAGTGTGCCCGTCGTCCTGGCGGCGTGCCCCCGGCACGGTCTGGAGGTCAGCCTTCGGGAAACGACCTTCTTCATGGGGCGCGAGACGCTTCTGACCTCGCCCAACCCCGTCATGGCCGCCTGGCGCGGCAAGCTGTTCGCCTTCATGTCCCGCAACGCCGCCGCCGCCGCCAAGACCTTCGGGGTGCCGCCCGACCAGATCGTGGAGATCGGCGTCCAGATCGAATTGTGAGGACCTTTCAAGCCTTGACACCCCCGTAAAAAGTCGCGAAAAGGGATTTTCCCACGAATAACGCCAATTTACGCGAATTGATTACACGAATAATATCTATTGGTTATTGATTTCTCATTCGCGTTCGTTCGCATGATTCGCGGGCAAAACATGACTTTTGGGGGGTCGTCAAGCCGAGAGGAGGACGCCGGACTCCTCGAGCATGGCGGCTTCATCCGGTGGAGAAGCGCACGGGTTGCCTTCCCCACGCCCGCGGAGTGCGGCGCGAAGCTGTTATGTCTGCCTGATCAGATTGGCTTTGGATAGCACCTGGCACCCTTCGGCTTCTACTTGATCTTGACGAACCCTTCGGCCACCTTGTTCCCTTTGACGGACAACTCCAGTCGGTAGGTCCCGGGCGCCCAGTTGCCGGGCTCTTCCCACCCCCACCCCAGGAGGTGCTGCGAATGGACCCAGGCCGCCTCGACGTAGGTGTCGAGGGTCTGCCGGACCAGCACGCTCCCATCCTCCCGGTACCAGGTGGCGTCGAGGCGGAAATCGATCCTCCGGCCCGGGGCGGGGTAGGCCAGGTTCAATTCCCAGTACAGGGCGCGGGTCGAAGCGGCCTTGAATTTCTGGCCATACCGCTTCAGGGATCGAGGGCCCATGTTCAGGTCGCTTTCAAAGAACTTCACAACCGCTTCCGTGGCCCGGATGGAGGTTGGCCCCGTTGTGCCGTCACCGGTCAGGCCGCGCATGAAATCCGCCGCGAGGTCGAGGTTGACCGGGGGGTCCGGGGTGGTGATCCGATACCGTTGCCCTTCGTCGGGCAAGGCAGGGATGCTGCTCCGCAGGTTTTCCAGCAACTGGCCGACCATGTCGACGACGATCGGCAGGTCGTCCTCGTAATCGTTCGGGGACAACAGGAACCGGCTCCATGTCAAGTGCATCGTCTGTTTCAGTCTGCCGATGGCGTTGCCCAAGGTGGTGATTTTGTCGAAGTCCTGGGCGGCCTTCAGGTCCTTCTGCAGGTAGCAGGTGGCGTTGAGTGTTCCCGTGGCCGCGGCGAGGACCTGCCGGACGTCCTGGATGCGGGCGTCGCAGGTCAGCCGGTTCAGGGCCTCCCGGGCGTTTTCCAGGGACCGCACCGAGCGGGTGACGCGCTCCGGCAGGTGGCCCTTCTCGCGGAGCGCCTCTTGCAGCCGCGGCAGCAGGTCTCGCTCGATCCATCGGATGATGGGGGCGGCCAGGATCTCGATGACGATCTCGTTGCTGGTGATCTTCACCAAGAGCTTCGCGACGTGGCGGCGGACCTCCCGCCGCATCTGCAGTTGCAGGGCCCGCCGGGCGGACTGCGCGTCGTGGAAACCGATGCCGAAGATCTTCTCGGTTTCCCGGTCCAGCAACTCGTTGACCTTGCGCTGAACGTGGAAAACCGTCCGGTCCAGGGCCTCCCCCCAGCTCGCGCTGTTCAGAATGTCCCGCAGGCCCTCCGAATCCAACCGGGCGGTGCACTGCTCCCGGGCCAGGGCCAGGAGTGTGCTCAGCACCTCGTCCCGGGACCGCTTCCGGGTTTCCGGGTTCACCGGCGCCAGGGGTACCCGGGCCAGCGCCTGGTACTTGATCACCACCTTGTTGAGGAGATCCGTGGTATCCACCAGGAGGTCCAGTTCCTCCATCAGCCCCCGCCGGGTTTCTCCCCGCTGGAAATCCCTCAGGGTCCCGAGGTATGCGCCCCCGGCCTCCAAGGCCTCCCGGCCGATGGCAACGACCTGCCGGGGATCCGGTTCCCGTTCCGCGAGCATCGCACTCAGCCGCCGGTCGATGCCGGCCACTCTCTCCTGGTGGGCCCGCAGGGCCTGAAGGTACCGGGTCAGCGCCCCGGCTTTCCCGCAGTCCGGCGCTTCGCTGTCGGGCTCGGAACCTCCCAGCCGGCCCAGGGCCGTCGCCGCCAGCTTCCGAAGGAAGTTCCCCGCCTCCGCGTCGCTGAAGTCACAATAGTTCTGGCCTTTGTAATTGGACAGGATGATCAGGACGACCCAGTTCCCCTGCATGGCCTCGATGGTCTGGCTCACCATCTCGTAACGGCTGTGGGCGCTGTCCAGGTATTTCCTGAACCCCACGTGAAAGCTCCGGCTTCCGACGCCGGCGTCCCGGGCGATAACATTCTCGGAGATCCGGGTTCTGTACTCCGACGCCCACCGGAAGTCCGCCTCGGCATCGGCCTGGTTCTTGAACAGCTTCAAAGTCACCGAGATGGTCGACCTGACGGCCCCCGGCGGCAGGAAACCGACCCGTGCATCCGCAAGGCCCTGGATCTGGTAATATTTGGAGACGATCTCGCCGTCCTGCCTGTAGCCGGGCGGCAGGTCCGCCAGGGTCACGGCGCGCTTCAAGGCCGTCGCCACGCTCTCCGCGGTGATCTCCGTGGCGGGAACCGCCCGGGGCTGGAAACCGAAAACCAATACACTCAACATGACCAGGGCCAGCGGTTTGAACGCCAAGCCTGTCCCGTTCCGGTCGATTTTCCTGCCGTTCATCATCATCCCCTCCTCGGTCCGGTAGTTTCCCAGCGGCATTCCCTGGGATCCGACGCTCGGGTCGAACAGTCTTAGGACAAGGAAAACAGGCAAGGGTAAAGGGAAACCGCTGTTGCGCTATTAAATCTAATTTAAATATAAGCAGTAAAGACGGTTCTGTCAAGGGGAAAACCGGTTGGGGTCGTAACCGTCGAGAACGCCTGGTCGTTCTTGTTCCTGGAGAGGGGTTGCCTTGCGATAAAGGTGGACCGTCTCGGCAGGGAGGTCTGCGTCCGCCCCGTGCCTCTGTGCCTCGGCGAGAATATCCGGACTTCATTCTCACGGAGGCGCGGAGGCACAGGGAGGACGCCAATCCATCCACGGTGAGGATGCCTCACCCCTTTTCTGTGGATGAGGCCTGCCTCATACCGGGGGGGCGCTTTCGCCCGGGTCGGGCGCCGCTTTCACTGACTTTAGGCAGTGCCTGGCACCCGTTGGCTATCTCCTCACCCCGTGTGGAACGTACCCGCCGGTCCGCCACCTGGTGCCCGTTGGCTTTCTCCTCACGCCGTGTGGAACGTACCCCCGGTCCGCCACCCCGCCGGGATCCTGCCCTCCGCGTCTTCACCCCGTTAGGGGTGAAATATTTGTAGAAAAAGCAGTTAATAAGATTCTCCTCCCCCGCGCGCCGCCGGCCCGGGATGGCGCCCCGGAGCATGCTTCACCCCCGGCGGCGCGCGGGGGGGAATAATCTATAACCTCTATTACTACAAACATTTCACCCCTGACGGGGTGAGGGCGCGGCGGCGTGCGGGAAATGGGTGTCCTGGCCCTGGATGCTGTGAACACGTCGTGTGTCGCCGGCACCCGGGCGCCGTGCCGGGCCGGTTGCGGCAATCAGCGTTTCCGCAGGCTGGATTCCCCGAAGGGGATCCGCATTCCAGCCCGGGGCAAGCCGCGGACGCCGGTGAAGCATCGACGGCCGGGAAAACCGTCGCCGGCGTCCGCGGCGCCGCCCCGGGGGAGAAGGCCTCGAGTAAAGGGCCCGCCCCGAAGGCGGCGGGGGGAGAGCCCTTGCCTTTCGGGTCTCTTCCGCCGGGGAAGCGTTCGGCTTGACTTCCCCGCGCCCGCGGAGTGCGGCACCAAGGCCTTCGGGGTGCCGCCCGAGCAGATCGTGGAGATCGGCGTCCAGATCAAATGGTGAGGGCCTTTCATTCCCCCATGCTGTCGATCGCCTTGCGGGCGTTCTCGTTCTTCGGGTTGAGTTCCAGGGACTTGGCGTAGTTTTCCTTCGCTTTCGCCTTGTCCCCGGCCTTGAGGTACGCTTCGCCCAGGCTGTCGTACACGTTGGCGGACGCCGGGTACGCCTCCGCGTTGAGCCGGAAGATCGCGATTGCCTCTGGGGTCTTGCCCTGGCCGAGCAGTCGGTAGCCGAGCAGGTTGAAGCTCTGCTCGGAGAAGCGGCAGTCCGGGGGCGGCGCGGCCCTCAGTTCACGGTAAAGCTCCAGGCCGTCGCTCAAGCCCTTTTCCCGGATGACGCCCTCCACGCGGTGGGCGGCGAGGGTGCCCCGGGGTACGATCTCCCCGAGGAAGGCCGACAGGGAGACCGCGCGGCCGGACGTGTCCAGGACGAAGGTGAAGTGGTCGCCGTTCCCCCGCGCGTCGAGCCACCGCCCCCGCGCGTCGGGCCCGGCGAGGGTGACCCTTCCCCGGCGGGGGAGGTCCAGCACCAGAACGCCGTCCGCCGCCGACACCCGGACCACGGCCTCGGACATGGGGAGCTTGTAGTCGCCGACGAACGGCCGCAGCGCGTCCGGGGTTCCGGCGGCGCCAGGGGCCTCCCCTTCCTTCCGGGGCAGGGTGAGGTTCTCGAAGATGCTCAGCCCCGTGACGGCCCCGGCCGCGTCCTTCTCGAAGCGGACCCCGACCCGGTCCGTCAGCTTCAGGAACCAGATCCCCTCGGGGGACGGCTCCTTGAGTTCGCAGACCATTCGGGCCGGGATGTCCAGCGCCAGGCCGCCGTTCCGGTAGAGGACCCGGAAGACCGCCCGCTCCATCGGCCCGGACTCGTCGGAATAGGACCCGAGGTACGGCGCGTACCGCTCGGGGACCGTCTCCGGCGCCGCCGGCGAGGCGGCGGACGCCGAGCGGTGCTCGAGGATCTCCATCTTCTTGGGCATGAAGGTGGCCTCCTGGCCGAGCCGGATGTGCCCCGCGTCCACGAAGTCGATCTCGTGGGCCGTGGAGTCCACGCTGACCCAGCCGGCCTTGCCCATGTAGATCTCCGTCCAGGCGTGCTGGCCGAAGGACCCGCCGTTGAGGTGGGTGTACATGCAGCCCACCACCATCCGGGCCGGGATCCCCGCGCCGCGGCAGAGGGCCGTCAGCAGGCGCGAGTGGGCGCCGCACTCGCCGGCCCGCACGGTGTAGGTGCCCTTGGCCGTGGCGCCGCCCGGGATGTCGTACCCGATCTCGTCGGCCACCCAGCGGACCAGGCGCTTCGCCGCCTCCCAGGCGTCCTTCGAGCCGGCGGTCAGTTCGCGGGCCCTGGCCACCAGGACGGGGTCGTCGGACTCGATGAACTTCTCCGGGGCCAGGTAGCGGGCCAGGGCGGGGTCGGCGCGGAAGTCCGGCGGGAACGGCGGGGCGTCCTTCCCGTCGTAACGGGCATGGCCGATCTCGAAGACGCCCTCCACCCGGTTGTCCGTCACCGTCCCTTCGAACTTCTGCCCCGGGACGTTGAGGCTCTCCGCCGTGACCCGCTCCCCGGCGGTGTCCAGGACGGCCTTCGCCTTGAGGTAGGTCAGGGACAGCGGGTCGGGGATGGCGACGTTGACCTTGGCGAACATCGACCCGTTCAGGTCGGCGCGCTGGATCCGGTCCTTGACTTGAGCGTCCGTCCGGTAGATCACCCGGTTGAGGAAGGTGATCTTGAGGACCCGGTCCTGCCGGATGTCGAGCCACTGGGTTGTCTTGAGGCCGGTGCCCTGGTTGACCTCCTCCAGGACCACCGTGTCGAAGGCGGCGCCGGCCAGTTCGATGGTCTCCCGAGCTTTCCGGGTGACGACGCTCTTCTGGACCTCGCCTCGCAGGAGGTCCAGCACCGTGTACTCCGCCCGTTCCAGTTTCTTCAGAACGAAGTCGCGGTACAGGTGGGGGTGGGGGCCCAGGCTGCCCAGGATCAGGTCCTCCGGCACGTCGAGGTCCTTGGGGACACCGCCCGCCTTGGGGGTCCAGCGGGCCCGGGGCGGGGTGATCACCGCCGTGGCCCCGACCCGGGTCGTCCCCTGCAGCAGGTCAAGGTCGGCGAAGACGATCCGCTCCGTCGAGGGATCGACGTGGGCGACGGAGCAGATGGTCATGTCCACCCCCGCCCCCATGATCGAGAGCTTCAGGTTCACCACCGCCTCTTCCCGGCGGAGCGCCCGGCCGTTCTCCTCGAAGGGGGTGGTGGTCCCCTCCATGTAGCCACAGAGGGTCCCGTCGATCTCGATGGCGTAGTACTCGCGCTCCGTGACGTCCGCAGGGGACGGGGCCTTCTCCGCCTGACCCACCGCGACGACGCCGGACAGGACGAGGGCGCAGACAACGAAAAACGTCCGTCGAAATGTATTCATGATTCCTCCTTGTCGGGCCAAGCAGCGGCCCCGGGCCTTTGGATGTCCCCGGTTCGGGGCCGATGGGTGTCCTCTCCCTGGGGCGGGAGAGTTTCCTGGCTTCGAATCGAGTGGGTGTCCTTCATTTGAGGCTTCATTTGCTGGCTGTCTTCCCGGATTACCCGGGTGTCCCGGCTCCGGGATGAGTGGGTGTCCCTGGCCGGGCGCGGGGCGGTACGCCTCCCCTGGAGATGCAGCGCGGTGGTCAGCGCGGCGATCAGCCCCGCCAGGACCAGCGCGAGCACCAGCATCCAGCCCTGCTTGAAAGTCGGGTTCCAGATGAGGTCGTAGCCCCAGGTCCACCGATACTGGCGGAAGAGGCACTGCAGGATCTCGTCCCGGAGACCGCCGGCGTCCGGACCGCCGTTCATCATCAGGACGACGCCTTGCCCCGTGGCGGGGTTGTAGAGGATGGCGCTCTCGCCGCCGGTGGCGCTGCTGTAGTGCCGGTAGTTCGGGTGGTCGACGGCCAGGAAACGGGCGGCGGTGGCACGGGACACGAAACGGCTGGAGAGACCCCGGTAAGACCGGCACATCTCCGCCACGAGCCGGGCGAGGTCGGCCGGCGTCGCCCAGAGCCCCATGGCGGCCCGGTCCGGGTAGACCCGCCGTTTCCCCGGCAGGGGGACGCCCCCCACGTGACCGGTGACGGCCCGTTCCCGGAAGTCTGCGGGGAGCGGCTGCTCGAAGGTGGCGGCGTAAAGACCCAGGGGGATGAAGAGGCGGTCCGCGGCGATTTCCGGGAATGGACGACCCTCCAGGTCGGCCATAAGTTGCTCCAGGACCAGGGTTTCCACCAGGAAGCACTGGCCGCCGCCGTGCGGGGTCCCCGGCTCGGCGACGACCCGAACGGGCGGATTCACCGCGGGGGGTTCGCCCGAGAGGACCTGGACCAGCGAAGGGTACGGAGTGCCCGCAGCGTACCCTTCGCTCCGGAACTCGTTCAGCCCGGAAGAATTGAACTCGATCAGCATTTTCGGGGTCACTTTCCGGCGGGAGGTGAAGGTGTTGTCGGGGACCTTCCAGGTCCGGAGCACCTGGTTCACGTCCCTGTCGGGGTCGAGCAATCCCTTTTCCACCAGGATCATGGCCAGGTAGTTGGAGACGATGGCGCTGTTCCCCAGGGCCGGGAAGAGGGTGTCCACCGTGACCGGCTTCCCCAGCCCGGTCTCCGTGACGCCGTAACCGCGCACCCAAGTCACCCGCCAGCCGTCGATCACGGCAATCCCCAGGCCGGGGACCCGGTAGTGCCGCATGCGGGAGGCGAGGCTCTCCGCGGTCCAGGGGGGAAAGGCGCCCTCGGGCAGGAGGCCGCGCTCGACGGCGGCGATCCGCTGCGCGTCGGACCGGGGACCGGCGCAGCCCGTCAGGAGGATCAGCAGGAGCACGAGGACCGCGACACCGAGGAAAAGGGCGAGCGCTTTCATCACGTTCTCCTCCTCACGCCCGGGTGGACGCGGCCGGGCGCTCGATCCTTACGGCCGTCAGAAGGCTGGCCGCCAGCCCGGCCGCCAGCAGCGCGACGGCGGCGGCGGGGGACTGGTAGAGACGGAAAAAGAGGGTCGCCGGGCGTTCGTGAAAACAGTCGAGCAGGCAGAGCAGCTGGATGAAGGTGAGCAGGTAGAGTTGGCACCAGACCGCCCCCATCAGGAGGGCGGCCAGGATCTTGACGGGGCCGACCCGATCGCGGGCCCGGAAGGCGGGCCAGGCGAAGTCGAAGTGCAGCGAGCCGAAGCTCACGGTGAGGAAGACCATCCCGGTCTGGGCCGCCAGGGCCGTGAAGACCGGCGCGTCCAGCCGGACGGCGCCGGGGAGCGCCAGGCCCGCGACGAGGAACAGGAGGCCGTAGGACAGCCAGTGGGCGAGCAGGACCAGGAGGCGGGCCAGGGCGACCCGGTGCCATGACAGCGGGAGGAGGGCCAGGAGGCGGTCCCGCCCCTCCCGCGTCTCCGGGCTCAGGATCAGGGTGACGAGGAACCCCATGAACATGACGAAGAACAGGAGGAAGCCGAGGTTTTTACCCTGTTGCAGGGCCGTGTCGTTCACGCCGGAGAGGGCCAGGAAGAGGAACACCCCGAAGGCGGCCGGGAGAAGGCAGGCCGCGGTAGTGCGATGGTACTTCAGTTCCGCCAAGAGAATTCGCCACATGACGCCCTCCCCTCACGCGAGATACGCCCGCCGCCACGCGAAAGTCCCGACGCTCGCCAGGAGCATCGCGGCCCCGCCGAGGCAGAGGGTCGCCGCGCCCGTCCAGGAACCAAACCAGAAGGTGGTCACGGCGCCGCGCACCGGTTCCGGGGGGGGTGCCCCCGGCAGGGAGCGGATCAGGAACAGGCAGAAGGTCACGAAGAACAGGACCGTCGAGGCGACCGCGACCGTGGACAGGGTGTCCGCCAGGCGGACGGTGCGGGGTCGGCGCCCCCTGCCGAGGCGCTCGCCCAAGTCGTCCAGGCCCATCAACCAGGACGAGCCGGCCCAGAAGGCCCCCGTGAGGGTCGCGAGCGCGCGGGGCCACACGCCCCCGGACCAGAACGTCGCCCAGTCTCCCGCCAGGAGCAGCGCCAGCAGCAGGGTGGCGCAAAACCCCGCCCACTCCAGCACCGGAATCAGCACCCGCGCCAGGCCCACCTGCCGGGGCGTGACCGGGAGCGCCAGGAGGAAGCGGGCCCGCCTTTCCCGCCGCCACGCCCCGTGAGGGGACGTGAGGTGGTGGAAGGCGCCGATCACGGCCAGGTAGGACAGCGCCACGAAGGCCACGGTCATCTTCCGCGGGAAAGGGACCGCCGGCAGGTACAGCAGGTCCGGCAACGCCGTCAGGCCAAGGTAGAGGGCCAGGACCACCGCGACGGCGGGGGCCTGCAGCACCACCCGGTAGGACAGTTCAGCGCGGATCAGGCGCCACATGGCGGCCTCCCCGGAGGATGTAAACGGCGATCTCCTCCACGCCCAGGCGGCTGACCTCCCCGACCTCGACGCCCAGCTCCGCCAGGTGGGCCAGGGTGGCCGCGCCGTCCTCGCTGACCACCTGGTGCTCGCGGCCTTCCCGGCGGTGGCTGACGGTCGCGAGGACGGACAGGTCGTCCCGGTCGGACCGGAAGTTGATTCGCCGCCACGCCCCCTCCAGGTCGGCGGGGGTGGCGCGCCGGGTGACCCGCCCCTCGTCCAGGAAGGCCAGTTCGTCGGCCAGCCGCCGGATGTCCGCCAGGACGTGGGTGGAGTAGAACACCGCGCGTTCCTCGTCCTGGATGACCTCCAGCAGCTCGTCGAGAAGTTCCTGCCGGACCACCGGGTCGAGGCCGGCGGTGGGCTCGTCCAGGACCAGCAGCCGGGGGGAGTGGGCCAGGGCCGCCACCAGGGAGAGCTTCACCCGGTTCCCCGCGGAGAGGTCCCGGGCGCGCCGCTGCAGGGGCAGCCTCAGGCGCGCGGCGAGGGCTCCCGCCTTCCGGTCGTCCCAGGCCGGGTAGAAGCCGGCGAGGAATCGCAGGTTCTCCGCGGCGCTCCACCGCTCGTAGAAGACGTGCCGGTCGCCGACGAAACCGATGTCCTGCTTCCAGGCCGGGTCCCGGGGGTCGTTCGGCCGCCCGAAGACCGTGATGCGGCCGGCGTCCGGCTTCAGCAGGCCCACCAGGCAGTTCAGGGTGGTGGTCTTCCCGGCGCCGTTGACCCCCACGTAGGCCAGGATTTTCCCGGGGTCCAGGGCGAGGTCCAGGGGGCCGAGCTGAAAACCGGGGAAACACTTGACGGTCTGGCAAAACTCGAAGGCGGCGCTCATGATGTCACTCCTTGCAACCCAGGGCGGACCGGACGGCCTCCAGGATTTCCGCCGGGGTCATCCCCTCGCCCCGGGCGATGTCCAGGGCGGGGGCGATCCGTTCCACGAAGCCGGCGCGGACCCGTTCCGTCCGCTCGTCCCGGCCGAGGTCGGACACGAAGAACCCCTTGCCCCGGCGGGAGTGGATCAGGCCCTCCCGCTCGAGGCTCTCGTAACCCCGCTGCACGGTCACCACGCTCACCTTCTGCTCCTGCGCCAGCGCGCGGATGGACGGCAGCATCTCGCCCGCCGCCAGGGCGCCGCTCAGGATCAGGGCGCGGACCTGCCGGAAGATCTGGCTCTGCAGCGGTTCGTCCGAAAGGTCCGTCAGGTTCAGCAGCATGGGTACGCATCCTCTTTCTGTTTTCAACGCACCTACTGTGCTAATACGATATATACAGCTGTCAGGTTTCCGTGTCAAGCGTTTTTTTAACGCCCCCGCAAACTGTCGCAACAAGGGATTTTCCCGCGAATATCGCGAATTTATTCGGGAATCGTGTAGAGGATGGCGGACCGCCGGGCGAGGTTTTGCCCTGTGGAACGGTTTTTCCCGGCGGTGCGCGGGGAAAACGGCGCTCCGTCAGGCCTTCGCGCCGCACTCCCCGTCTCTCTCCAGCCGGCCGCCGCCCGGTTTTCCCGAGCCCGGTGCCGCTTCGCTCCGGAACCTGATCGGAGCCCCTCCGGCGACGAACTTACCGGCGACGAACACGGGGGCGGGGTTTATCGCAAGGTCACGTAGAGGGAGACCTTGAGGCCCTTGAAGGGCGGCATGTAGAAGCACTGGCCCGAGGAGCAGACCTCCCCGCCGCGGACGGTCCCCGCCATGGCCTCGGCATAGGCCCCTTCCCGGATGTTGACCCGGATGCCCCCGCTGTAGAAGTGGTTCCGGTCCATGACCGGCTGGGCGGAGTGCTGGTAGTTGAAGAAGGCCGAGCCGTAGGGCGAAAGCGACAACTGCCACGCGCAGTCCGTCTCGCCGAACTTGTAGGTGTAGACCGTGTAACGCTTGTCCCGGAAGGTGAACTCGGCGCTCAGCCGGTCGGTGAACCGGTAGAGGTACGAGGCGTCCCAGCGGCGGATGGGGTAGGACAGCCGCTTGACACCGTAGACGGCCGAGACGTTCATCTTCTCCCAGAGGTCCTCCGCGCTCACCCCGCCGTAGATCTCGTGGCCCGGGATCCCGAACTCCTTCAGGCGCCCGACGTTGAACTGGAGGACCACGTCGGGGGAGAAGAAGGCGTACTGGCAGTGGAGCATGGCGCTCTCGGAGTCGATCATGTAGGCCGCCTCGTCGGGGCGGTCGGCGGACGGCGGGTTGTTGAGCCCGTTGTCGAAGCTCTTGTACCGCTTCACCTCGAAGGTGACGGAGACGTTCTTCCGGTTGAACCCCACGTTCCCGTAGACCCCGGTGCCGTCGTCCAGGAAGACGTTGTCGAACTCCATCTTCCCGGCCTCGACGTAGTAGCTGAACATCCCCAGGATGTTGCCGCCCTCGGCACTGACGGTCCCCGTGTTCCGGGGGCCCATGAACATGAAGGGCTCGTCGTCCTCGATGCGGGAGACGTGCAGGCCGACCCGGTGGTCCTTCGCAATGTTGACGATGGCCTCGCCGCCGTAGACCTTCCAGGCCTGGCTCTGGAGTTCGTCCTTGACGCGCCCGGCCAGTCCCCGGAACCGCAGGTGCTTCGTCTGGACCTGCACGTCGACCCCGAGGATCGTGCGCTCGCGGAAGGCCTTGTCGTTCTGGAGCACCGAGAGGGTCGCCCCGCGCCCCAGCATGGCGTAGAAGTCGCCGCAGGTGACGTCCACGTGCTCGCTGTCGAACTGGACGTACTTCCGGTACAGCTCCAGTTCGCCGTGGGTCAGGGCGTTGTTGGGGTCCTGCTTGTAGTAGTTGAAGCCCCGGAAGGTGAGCCCGCCGGACCACTGGCCGTACTTCACGAAGAGGGAGGTGGAGTTGAAGTACTCGTCCTGGACGTCCGAAAGCTTGTTGTACTGGTAGATCGTCTCGTTGGTGAAGTAGAAGGTGATGCCCCTGTACTCGAAGCCCCAGGCCGGGGCCGACGCCAGGAGGACGAGGGCCGAAAGCGCGAGGGACCGCCTCATTTCGAGAGTTCCTCGATCTTCCGGATGACTTCCTTCTCGTCACCCGGGGTGTAGCCCGTGTGGGTGTAGACGATGTTCCCCGACTTGTCCACGATCAGGGTGAAAGGGATCTTGGCCTCGGGGTTGAACATCTTGTTCACCTTGCTGTCGGTGTCCAGGAGGACCGTGAAGGTGAAGCCCTTGCCCTGGACGTACTGCTTCACGGCGTTGTAGGCCGAGGACTCGTCCACGGAGACGGCGAGGACCCGGACGTCGGGGTACTTCACCTGGATGTCTTGGAACTTCTTGAGGGAGAGCTTGCACGGCCCGCACCAGGTCGCCCAGAAATCGATGATAAGGATGTGCTTCCCCAGGACCTCGGAGGCCTTGAACGCCTTGCCGTCGAGGGTGTTCAGGGTGAAATCGGGCAGCGCCCCGGGCAGCGCCCAGCCGAACGCCAGGCACGTCAGCCCGGCCAGCACCAGCAGTCGTCTCCGCATCGTGCACCTCCAGGGTTTCGCTCGGTTTTCCCGGGGCCCGCCGCGGGCGCCGGAGAACCGGCCACTATACAAGGATTCACGATGGGAGAGAAATGTTTTTTTCGGGAGAGGGCTACCCGCGCCCGGGGCCGGAGGGGGGACGGAAAGGACCAAGGGACCCAAAGGACATAAAGGACTTGAAGGACAAGCCAACCCTCACGATCCTGGTTCTGGATGTCCCTTTGGTCTTTTGGGTCCTTTTGGTCCTTCAGTCCTTCGGGCGCCCTCAACCTTGCGGGGCGGCTTCGGGCGGGGGGGCGTCCGGTGCGGGTCTCGCCCGGGCGACACAGACACGGTTCTTCCCGGTGCGCTTGCCCTCGTAGAGGGCCTCGTCGGCGCGCTTGAGGGTCTCGTCCATGTCCTCGACCCGGTCGTAGAGGCAAACCCCCAGCGTGATGGTGATGTCCAGGCGGACGTCGTGGTACACCACCGGGCTTTCCGCGATGCTCCGGCGGATCTTCTCCGCGACGGTCACCCCCCCGTCCAGGTCGGTGTCGGGGAAGATGAAGAGGAACTCCTCCCCGCCCCATCGGCCGATCAGGTCGGCCCGCCGCACCGCGGACTGCATCCGCTCCGCCGCGGTCACCAGGACCAGGTCGCCGCAGTCGTGGCCGTACTGGTCGTTCAACTGCTTGAAGTCGTCCAGGTCGCCCATGGCGACGGCGAAGGGTTTCCCCCAGCGGGCCTGGCGGACCTGCTCCAGCTTGAAGCGCTCGATGATGTCCCGCCGGTTGGAGAGACGGGTCAGGGGGTCGGTCCGGGCGGCCTCCTCCAGGGCGTGGGAGGCCATTTCCAGTTTCTCGTGCGCGTCCCGGATCTCGTTGAGCGCCTGGAGCGTCCGGTCCTTCTCCCGCGCCAGGCTGTTGAGCATGCGCGCCTTGTTGATGGCCGACACCGCGTGCTCGCGCAGCCGGTGCAGCTTCCGGACGTCGGAGCTGTCGAAGGCGTTGGGGTCCTCCATGTTGTCGAGGATCAGGAAGCCCTCCGTGCGGCCCTCGAGGTTCACGGCCATGGCCAGCATGGAGCGGGGGACGGGGATCTCCGAGACCCGGTCGCCCGCCGCCGCCGCCTCCACCGAACGGATGAGGAAGACGTCCTGCTCGATCCGGTCCGACCGGGCGGTGTACCGGGCCATGGCCTCGTCGTAACCGAAGGAGACCCGCCGGACCTTTTCCTCCTCGTAACCGACGGAGGCCGCCACGCGGAACGTCCCCGAGCTTTCGTCGAAAATCAGGAACCCGCCCTTCTGGGCCCGCGGAAAGAGGGCGATGGCTTCCCGCAGCAGCGCGTGGAGCACTTCGTCGAGTTCGATCGCGCGGTTGACGATCTTGACGATGGTGTCCATGGTCTCCAGTTCGTTGTTGCGGGCCTGCAAGTCGAGCGTCCGTTCCTCGACCAGGGCCTGGAGCTGCGCGGCCTTCCGCTTCAGGTGCGCCAGGCGGAGGCGGAAGAGCATCCACCCCGCCACCACGGCGGCCAGGACGCACAGGATGACGAACAGGGAGGTCTGGTGGAACCAGGGGCGGAGTTCCAGGGCGAAGGAGGCCTCCCCGGGGTTCCAGACCCGGTCGGCGTTGCAGGCGGTGACCCGGAAGGTGTAGCGCCCCGGCGGAAGGTTGGTGTAGTAGGCGCTCCGTCGGTGCCCCGCCGTGACCCAGTCCGGGTCGAACCCGTCGAGGCGGTACTTGAAGAGCATGCGTTCGGGGTAGAGGAAGCTCAAACCGGTGTACTGCACCTCGAGGTTGCCTTTCCCCGGCCCCACCTCGAGGGGTTTTCCCAGCGGCTGGGGGACGCCGTTGACGGTGACCCGCTCGATGACCACCGGCGGCGGGATGGGGTTTTCGGTGATGTTCAGGGGGTCGATGACGGCGACGCCGCGGAGGCTGCAGAACCAGATGCGCCCGTCCCGGGTCCGGCACCCCGCCGGCTGGGCCGGGCCCGTGGCGGGAATCCCCTTGAGCGACTCGTCGCTGCCGAAGGGGACCTGCTGAACCGAGGGACGCCGGCCGTCGAAGCAGTCGAGGAGGTCCTGCTTCCGCACTCGGTAAACCCCCCGGTTGCTGTTCATCCACATGTAGCCCAGGCCGTCCTCCACGATCTGGAAGGCCACGTCGCTGAAGAGGCCCTTCTGGGAGGTCAGGGTCTGGAAGCGGCCGTTGCGGAACAGCACCAACCCGCCGTCGCTGGTGCCGATCCACAACCGGCCGTCGGCATCGGGGTGGATCGTCCAGATGGAGTTCTTCGCCAGGCCCGAGTGCACGTCGAAGACGGTGACCTTCCCGTCCTGGACCCGGTTGATCTCCCCCGCGTAGGTGCCGATCCAGACGGCCCCCGCCGAATCCTCCACGATGGCGTAGATGAAGTCGTCCGACAGCCCCTCGTCCCTCCCGTAGTGGGCGATCACTTTCCCGTCCTTCAGGACATCGACCCCCTTTCCGTCCGTCCCCACCCAGACTCGCCCCTGCGAATCCACGCAGACCGCCCGGATCACGTTGTGACAGAGACCGTCCCGGGTGGAATAGACCGTCACCCGGTCGTCCTTGAGCCGGTGCAGGCCCCCCCCGTAGGTCCCGAACCAGACCGAGCCGTCGGGCGACCCGGCGATGGACCAGACCCGGTCGTTGGCGAGGCCGTCCTTCAGCCCGTACACGCGAAAACCGGCCGGGTCGTGACGGACGATGCCTCCCCCCACCGTTCCGATCCAGAGGTTCCCGGAGGCGTCCTCGCAGACCGAGCGCACCTGGTCGACGGGGAGGCCGTTCCGGCTGTTCCAGAGGACGAACTTGTCGTCCCTGACCTGGACGGCCCCGCTCCGGTAGGTCCCCACCCAGAGGCTGCCCTCCCGGTCCTCCATGATGGAACAGATGCGGTTCAGGGCGTCCGAGCGGAGGGACAGCACCCGGAAACGGCCGCCGGAGAACCGGACGAGGTCTCCCTCGGCCGTGCCCAGCCACAGCAGGCCGTGGCGGTCACGGAACACCACCCGGATGTCGGCGTTCGGCAGGCCGTCCCGGGTGCCGATGACCCCGGTGACCCCACCGTCCAGGACCGCCACCCCGGCGGTGGTGCCGGCCCAGACCTTCCCGCCGGGCATGGTGCAGAGGGACCAGACCGAATCCGAGGGCATCCCGGCGGCGGTGTTCAGAACAGACAACCCTTTCGGCGTCAAGCGGTAAACGCCACTCCCGTTCGACCCCGCCCACAGGGTCCCCTGCTCGTCCTCGGCCAGGCAGGAGATGAAGACCCCGG
The DNA here is from genome assembly GCA_018001935.1 of Acidobacteriota bacterium. Classification (NCBI taxonomy): domain Bacteria; kingdom Pseudomonadati; phylum Acidobacteriota; species Acidobacteriota bacterium. The sequence goes on along the minus strand of JAGNHB010000058.1, from coordinate 10,123 downwards.
AGAGGGCGGCGTGGCCCGGAAAAGCCTTGATGACTCCCGCTTCCAGGAGGTTCAGCCCGCTCTTGGTGCCAATCCAGATCCGGTCCGACCGGTCCTGGAAGATCGCCTGGACCGCGTCGGACGTCAGGCCGTCCCGGGTGGTGTAACTCCGGAACTCCCCCTGGAAATGCCGGACGAGCCCCTTGGGCGTGCCGATCCAGAGCCCGCCCTGCCGGTCAGCCAGGAGGGCGTGGATCGAGTTGTGCTGCAGGGCGGGGGTGTTGTACTTGTCGAAGGTCACGAACCGGACGCCGTCGAAACGGGCGAGGCCGTCGTAGGTGCCCACCCAGAGGTAACCGTCCCGGGTCTGGACGATGGCCATGGCGGAGTTCTGGGGAAGCTCGTGGGCGGTGGTCTTCATCTCAACCACGTACTGGGTGACGTCCCGGGCCGGGTCGAGGGGGTGAGCGAAACCGGCCGCCACCAGGGCCAGGACCAGGACGAAAAGGCCCCGGCGCCGCACGACGGGGCGGACGCCGCCCCGGGGCCGGAAGGAGGCCCGGGGGAGCGGCTTGGACACGGGAGGGGTGAGCGTCATCCGGCCCCCTCAGCCCGTCATCGGGTCGGGGCCGCTGTCGAGGACCCCCCGGACTTTTCGTGCCAGCGCTTCCGGTGAGAAGGGTTTTTCCAGGAACTCGGCGCCGGCCAGGAAGACCTTGTGGGAGGCGATCATCGTGTCGGAGTACCCGGAGATGAAGAGCACCCGGATGCGGGGCCGCTCCTGCCGCAGCGTCCGGGCGAGTTCCCCCCCTCCCTTTCCCGCGAGGACCAGGTCGGTGATGAGCAGGTGGATGACCCCCTCGTGGGCCCGGCTGACCCGGAGGGCCTCCTCGTAACCGGAGGCGGTCAGCACGCGGTATTCCCGCTCCGTCAGCAACCGGGCCGCGAGGCGCCGGACGGAGTCCTCGTCCTCCACCAGCAGGATGGTCTCGTACCCCAGCTCGGCGACGGGGGGCGGGCTGACGCCGGCGGTCTCGGGGGCCCGGGCCTCGAGGTGGGGGAAGTAGATGCTGATCTCCGTCCCGGCCCCGGGCTCGCTGGAAACGAGGATCATCCCGTTGAAGCCCTTGACGATCCCGTAGACGGTGGGAAGGCCCAGCCCCGTGCCCTTGCCCTTTTCCTTGGTGGTGTAGAACGGCTCGAAGAGGTGCTCCATGGTCTCGGCGGACATGCCGCACCCCGTGTCCGAGACCCGGAGAAGGGTGTAGGGGCCCGGAACCAGGTTGATCTGGGTCCGGCAGTAGTCGGCGTCGAGGACGACCCGGGCGGTCTCGATCCGGAGGATGCCGCCGGTGGGCATGGCGTCCCGGGCGTTGACGGCGAGGTTCATGATGACCTGCTCGATCTGCCCGGGGTCGGCGTTGATGCAGCCCGCGTCCGGCGCCGCCTCCACCTCGAGCCGGATGTCCTCCCCGATCAGCCGCCGGACCATGTTCTCCATGTCCTTGAGGACCTTGTTGATTTCCATCTGGACGAGGCGCCGGGATCGCTGCCGGCTGAAGGAGAGGAGCTGGCGGGCCAGGTCCGCGGCCCGTTCCCCCGCCTTCTTGATCTCCTGGACCTCCTGGCACATGGGGTGGCGTTCCCCCAGACCGATGAGAAGCAGCTCGGAGTAGCCGGAGATGGCCGTCAGGATGTTGTTGAAGTCGTGGGCGATGCTGCCCGCCAACCGCCCGAGGGCCTCCATCTTCTGGGACTGGAGCAGCTGGGCTTCCAGCTTCCGCCGCTCGGTCATGTCCAGGAGGTAGGCCCGGATCTCCCGGATGCCGCCCTGGGCGTCCAGGGTGGCGACAGCGTTCTGCATCACCTGCACCGCTTTGCGGTCCGGCCGCAGCAGCTCGGTCTCCATCAGTTCCACTTTCCCGTTCTCGCGCAGGAGGGTGGTGAACTCGTCCCACCCCGCCTCGGTGGGAAACAGGGAGGCGATGGGGGTGTTCATGGCTTCCATCTCGTCGTCGAAACCGAAGAGGCTGCAGTAGGCGGGGTTGCAGTCCAGCAGCGCGCCGTCGGGCAACGCGATGTAGTTGGCCGCCACGTTCTCGCGGAAGAACCGACGGTAGCGTTCCTCGCTCCGCCGGATGGCCTCCCGGTCGCGGCAGTGGTCGAGGGCCGACCGGATGGCGCCGCCGAGGCGCCGGTAACCGCCGCCGGTCCCCAGCACGAAGTCGGCGGCCCCCGACCGGATCGCCTCCACGGCGGTCTCCTCGTTCGCCTCGGACGAGCAGATGATGACGGGGCAGTCGGGCGCGCGCTGCCGAACCGCCTCGAGGACGGAACGCCCCGGGTCCCCCCCCGGGCCGTACCGGGTGACCACGACGTCCACCGGCCCCGCCGCCAGGGCGTCCCGGATCGCCTCGGGGGAGTCGGCCTCCAGAAAGCGGGCGTTCTGGAAATCCCGGGCGATTTCGCCACTGATCAGGGCACGGTTCGCCGCGACGTCGTCAACGAGGAGAATCCGCAGGCCGGCACTCATTTTTCCTCCGAGTAACATTCCCATTATAGCCGCCGGGAGGAGGAGAATCAATCCCTTTCCTTTTCCTGAGCTTCCGGTTTTTCTGGCGCCGGCCGTGTTTTCCGGATAGAATGGGGCCCATCCGCAGCCGCACCTCGACCGCGGCGCATCGGACAGGAGGGAACATGGAACCGACCGTCGGCATCGTTCTCATGATCATCGGCGCCCTGGATTTCATCGTCATGCCGAAGGTCCTCACCTGGTCGTGGAACCGCTCGGGGCAGGAGGTCCCGAACCGGGGCCTCATCCTGAACCTCCTCCGGTTGAGCGGGCTCACGCTGGTGGTGGCCGGCGTTCTCATCCGGACCCGGGTCATCACCTTCGGCTGAAGGCTCGGCGGGCGATGCGGAAAATCACCTTCACGGCGGGGGACGATGAAATCGGGATGCGTCTCGACCGCGCCGTGCTCTTCCACGTGGAGGGGACCAGCCGTTCGCGTCTCCGGCAGTGCATCGAGGACGGCTTTCTCCGGGTCAACGGCCTGAAGGCCAAGGCGGCCCAGGTCCTGCGCCGGGGCGACCGGGTGACCCTGGACCTCGCACCCCGCGAGGCCCCCCGTCTCGAAGCCGAAAACATCCCCATCCGCATCCTTTACCAGGACCAGTGGTTCGCCCTGCTGGACAAGCCGGCGGGCATGGTGGTGCACCCGGGGGCGGGCGTGTCCGGGGGGACCCTCGCGAACGCCCTGGCCTACCACTTCGGCGAGCTCCCCGGCGCCGACGTCCTTCGCCCGGGGATCGTCCACCGGCTCGACAAGGAGACCTCGGGGCTCCTCCTCGTCACCCTCACCGAGGAGAGCCAGCTCGCCTTCTCCCGCCTGTTCCACGACCGGAAGCTGCACAAGGAGTACGCCGCCCTGGTGCACGGCCACCTGGAGGGCCGTCACGGGCGGATCGACAAGCCCATCGGGCGCGACCCCTACCGCCGGACCCGGATGAGCACCCGGGCCCCGAACGCGCGGCCCTGCCTGACCGAGTGGTTCGTGGACCGGGAGTATCCGGGGTTTTCGCTCCTCCGGGTGGTCCTCCACACCGGGCGGACGCACCAGATCCGGGTCCACCTGGCCTCGGCGGGCCACCCGGTGGCGGGGGACGCCACCTACGGCGGCAACCGGCACCTGAACATCCGGGACGCCCGGCTGCGGCGGGCGGTGGAGGGGATGCACCGGTTCTTCCTCCACGCCTGGAAACTGGGGTTTCACCACCCCTTCACCGGCGAGGACCTGGCCTTCGAAGCCCCGCTGCCCCCCGAGCTGGTCAGCGTTCTGAACGTGCTGGAGACCGCGTGAACGGCCCGCCGACCCCCGCCGGCCGCCCCGCCGTGGCGTCCGCCCGGGTGGCGGACTACGAGCCCGGGGCCGTTCGGGACGCCGTGGCCGGCCTGGTGGGTCGGCTGGGCGGCATGTCGCGCTTCGTCAAGCCGGGTCAGCGGGTCCTCGTCAAGCCCAACCTCCTGGCGCCCATGCCCCCCGAGAAGGCGGTCACCACGCACCCGGCCGTGGTGGACGCCGTGCTCGCCCTGGTCGTCGGGGCCGGGGGGAAGCCCGTGGTGGGCGACAGCCCCGGCGTGGGGCGCACCCAGACCGTGGCCGCGGCCTGCGGCCTCCTCCCGGTGCTCGAGAAGCACGGCGCCCCCCTGGCGGACTTCACCACGGAGGTGGTGACCCACCACCCGGAGAACACCCTGGGCAAGGTCCTGACGGTGGCCCGGGCGGTCACGGAGGCGGACGTCCTCATCACCCTGCCCAAGCTCAAGAACCACGGGCAGATGATCCTGACCTGCGCCGTCAAGAACCAGTACGGCCTCGTCCCCGGCGTGCTGAAGGGGCAGTACCACTTCCGTTTCATGGACGCGGACCGCCTGGCGGACCTGATGGTGGACCTGAACCGGGCCTACCGGCCGGCCCTGGCGGTGATGGACGCGGTGACGGCCATGGAGGGCGACGGGCCCAGCGGGGGCGACCCCCGGCACGTGGGCGTCCTCGCCGCCTCGGACGACGTGATGGCCCTGGACCTCTTCGCCTGCGGCCTCATCGGGCTCGACCCGGACCTGGTGCCGACGGTGCGGGCGGCCCGCCGCCAGGGTTTCGGGCCCGGCCGCCTCGAGGACGTCGACGTTTGGGGCCCGTCCGCGGAGGCGCTGCGGGTCCCCGACTTCAAGCCGGTGGGGCACCTCCACGACGTCCTGCGGATCGCGCCCCTGCCGCGCCCGATCCTGCGATGGATGCGCCGGCAGTGGGCGCCCCGGCCGGTCATCGTCCCCGCCCGCTGCGTCGGGTGCAACCGCTGCCGGGACGGCTGTCCCGTCACCCCCACCGCCATCGACCCCGCCTCGTCGTGGCGGGGCAAGGTGGACCGTCACCGGTGCATCCGGTGCTACTGCTGCCACGAGTTCTGCCCGGCCCGGGCCATCGAGCTGAAACGCTCCGTCCTGGACCGCACCCTGAAGATCAACCGGACCCTGAACCGCCTGGGGGACCTGGCCGCCCGCCTGGTGCACCCCCGCCGCCGGTGACCGGGCGGGGAAGGGGCCCGCGAAAGCGAACGATGCCGGAGGACACCCCATGCACCCCCGACTGAAGAGCGTCCTCGTCGGACGCTGGTCCTGGAAAAGAATGCTGCTGCTTCCCTTCATCCTCTACGGCGCCCTGTACCTGTTCGCCCTCCTCTTCGCGAACGGGATGATCTTCGTGCCCCCCGCGCCCACGTACCGGGACCTGCCCGGGCAGCTCCGGCTCCGGGCGCCGGACGGCACGCCGATCGCCGCCCTGTTCCTCGAGGGGAACCCCGGGGGGAAGGTCGTCCTCTACAGCCACGGCAACGCCGAGGACCTCGGGGTCAGCCTCACCCTCCTCGGGGCTTTCCAGGCAGCCGGCTACTCGGTGATGGCCTACGACTACGAGGGGTACGGCCGGAGCGGGGGCTCGCCTTCCGAGACGAACTGCTACCGCGACATCGACGCCGCCTACGAATGGCTCACCCGGGACCGCGGGGTGGACCCCTCGCGGATCATCGCCTACGGACGCTCGGTGGGGAGCGGGCCCTCCGTGGACCTCGCCGCCCGGCAGCCGGTGGGCGGCCTGGTGGTGGAGAGCGGCTTCACGTCCGCCTTCCGGGTCCTGACCCGCTGGAAACTCCTCCCCTTCGACAAGTTCGACAACCTGGCCAAGATCGGCCGCGTCACCTGCCCGGTCCTCTTCATCCACGCCACCGGGGACCGCATCGTCCCCGACCACCACGGAAAAGCCCTTTACGCGGCCGCCCGGCAGCCGAAACGCTTCGTCTCGATCGACGGTTCGGGGCACAACTCGCTCTTCTTCGACGCCGGGGACCGCTGCCTGGCGGAGATGCAGCGCTTTTTCGGCCAGTGACCGGGAGGGACCACGGATGTCCGAGGCGGCCATGAAAACGCTTCTCCTGGCAGTCATCACGCTCCTCCTGCTCCCGGGTTGTGACCGGCCCCGTTCGGCGGGTCCGGGGCCGGGATACGCGGAAGACGCCGCCGGGTACGGCGAAGGCGGCGGGAAGGGAGACCCCTTCACGGCGGCGCGGTTCGCCATGGTCCGGGACCAGATCGAAGGCCGGGGCGTCCGGGACCCGCGGGTGCTCCGGGCGATGCGGGCGGTGGAGCGGCACCGTTTCGTCCCGCCGGAGTGCGTCCCGAGCGCCTACGAGGACCACCCGCTTCCCATCGGGTACGGGCAGACCATCTCCCAGCCCCTGATCGTGGCCTACATGACGGAGAAGGCGGCCGTGAAAACCTCGGACCGGGTCCTGGAGGTGGGGACGGGCTCGGGCTACCAGGCGGCGGTCCTCTCGCTCCTGGCGAAGGAAGTCTACACCGTCGAGATCCTGGAACCCCTGGCCCTGGAAGCCGCCGACCGGCTGAAAAAACTCGGGTACGCCAACGTCGTCTGCCGCGTGGGCGACGGCTGGAAGGGGTGGCCGGAGAAGGCGCCCTTCGACGTCATCCTGGTCACCGCCGCACCGCCCGAGGTCCCCCCCGATCTCGTGAGGCAGCTCGCCCCGGGCGGCCGGATGGTGGTCCCGGTGGGGGGGACGGGCGAGACCCAGGAACTGACCCTCGTCACCCGGGACACGGAGGGGCGGGTCGGGTACGAAACGCTCCTGCCGGTGCGCTTCGTGCCCCTGGTGCACGGCGCCCGGTGAGCGGGTTCGAAGAGGCCCAAAGGACGAAAGGACCTAAAGGACCAAAGGGACCAAAAGGACCAAAAGGACGGAAGGGATGAAACGGAGAAATCGCTCTTTTTGTCTTTTTCGTCCTTTTCATCCTTTTCATCCTTTTCGTCCTTTTTTCTTTCTCGTTCTTCCCGTCCCTTGGGTCCCTTTGGTCCTTTTGGTCCTTTCGTCCTTTCCCCCCCCGGCGGCCGCGAATTCCGGCTGACGGCGCTTTGCCCCCTTGCGGTTTTTTTCCCCCGGCCTTATCATGAAAGCACGAATGCGCCATTCGCGACGCGCGACCCGCCGGGGGTAAACACGTGCAGCCGACCTTGGGACACCTTTTCGGGCTGGAGATCCACACTTACGGGGCGGCGGTGTCCCTCGCCCTGGTCGTCGGCGTCACGCTGGCCCTGTGGCTGCGGCCGCGGGACACCCTGTCGGCCGGCGACGTCCTGAACCTGAGCCTGATCGGCCTGGGGGCCTACGTCGCCACCCCGGCCCTGGCGTTTTTGGCCGGCGCGCTCCATGCGGGCCGGGTCCCCTCCGAAGGCCACTTTTCATTCGTCCCCACCGCCCTGCTGGCCGCCGCCGGGTTCGCCGTCTACGCGCGGGTACGTTCCATCCCGCCGGTCCCGGCCCTGGACGTGCTGGTCCCCATCCTCGCCGTCTGTTTCGGTGTCGTCCGGTGCCTGGGCTGCTATCTCGCGGGGTGCTGTCACGGGGCGCCGACCACCCTGCCGTGGGGGGTGGTCTTCCCGCCCGGCTCCCCGGCGCACGCGCTGTACCCGGGAACCCCCGTCCACCCGGCGCAGCTCTACCTCGGGTTGAGCGCCCTGGCCGTCGGCGCCCTGGCCCTGGCGCCGCCGGTCCGGCGCCGGGCGGCGCCGGGCGTGGCCGCCGGCGCCGCCCTGGGAACGACGGCGGCCGTCTACCTGATCGTGACCTTCCACCGGGGCGACATCCCCCCGGACCGTCTCCCCTGGCTGCGCGGCGGCGCGGCGTTCCTCGCCCTGGCCGCCCTGGCGCTTCCCCTGGCGGGCCGGAAGGCCGGCCTTCGCCCCGTCCCGCCCACCCCATCCACGAGGAGGAAAAAATGAAGTACCGCACTCAACTGATCGTGCTCCTGGCGTTCGCCGTCAGCGCCCCCCTGCTCATCGGGGGCTGCTCGATCTCCAGCATCCTGGGGCGGAAGATGTCGGAGCCGGGTGGACCGGATTTCTCCCTCCGGGGAATGGTCACCAACGCCGGGGAAGTCTCCATCGAGGGGTGGTTCGGCGGAACGCTGCCCCGACAGGAGGAGGCCGTGCCCGGGTCGGTCACCCTCCAGGACCTCTACAAGGACGAACACCGGAACGATGGGTCCTTCTACCGAAGCCGGACCACCATCAAGGCCCCGGGGGTGGCGCCCGCCGGGTTTGTCGGCGTGGCCATCCTCCAGGTGCCGGCGGGCTGTTCGGTGTTCACGGCCGCATACAACGACTACCATGGGCACGTGGCCCCCCTCACGGTTTACCCCAACATCCCCTCCCTGCCCCTGACGGGCTCGACGAGCCTGAATGCCGAGACCGGCCAGGAGTTTGCGGTGGTCCGGGTGCCCGACGGACTGGTCCCCGACTACGGTTCCCCCGAGCAGTGGTTCGAGATCTCCCTCGACTTCTACCGGCCCTCCGGGCAGACCGGGCCCATGGCCCTCAAGGGGATCGTGGCGGCACGGTACGAGTTCGACGGCCAGACCTACTACCTGCCCCTCTGCCCGGCCGTCACGCGGATTGAGGATGTCCCCGTCGTCACCGTCCAGGCGGGCAGCTCCCCGGCCGAGATCACCATCCCCCCGGCGATGGCGGTGCCTCCCCCGGGAGGGACGGCCGTTTACGACCTCGGGGGGGGCTTCACCTACCGCCAGCTCTACTTCCCCCGGCTGGCCTTCGAACCGGGGGTCACCGACGAGGGGTACGGCTTCGTGAACGTGGGGGCCCAGGCGGACCAGGTGGAGTTCCGGGCCTACGGCGCGGACGGCTCCCCCGTGGGGACCCCCAACACCCTGGCCTGGCCCGCGGGCGGCCAGGGGGCCTACCAGGCCGACGGCCTCTTCGGTCTCACCGGGGCCGCCACGGCCTGGGCCACGGCCAAGGCCGGCAAGACCGGGATGCGGGGCTTCTTCCTCAGCCAGCTCTTCGGCCCCTCGGGGCTGGCCGGCCTGGACGGCGCCCCCGTTTTCAGCGAGACCTTCGCCGAAGGCTACGTTCCGCGCGTCCAGGGGACCAACGGCTACACCACGCGCATCATGGTGGCCAACCCCGGCCTGACCCCCGTCAACGTGACCTTCACCGGCCTGACCGGCACGGGGACGGTCGCGGGGTCCACGGTGCCCGTTCCCGCCCTGGGGGTCCACACGGCCGACCTGGGGACGATCTTCGCCGGCAAGGCCCCCTTCGACGGGGCGCTGAAGATCGTGGCCAACGAGGGCGGGGTGGTGGCCAATGCCAACATCCGCTACGGGAGCGCCGCCATCGCCTCCGTGAACGCCGTCGACGTCACCGAGGCCCGCAAGACCCTGTTCGCCTCCCACGTGGTCTCCTTCACCGGGGTCTTCGGCACCCGGCTCCACGTGGTCAACCCCACGGCCACGGACCACGCCCTCACCCTGACGCCCTACGCCGAGAACGGGACGGCCCTGGGGCCCCCGGTGAATCTCACCATCGGGGCGAACCGGGCCCTGACCCTGGACGAGTCCCAGATGGGGCTGCCCGCCGGGAGCAACGTCAACGGGTGGCTGAAGGTCTCCTCGCCGGACGTCACCCCGGAGCCCGCCTTCCTCGGGGCCGTGACCTTCGGCCACCCCGGGGACCATCACTACGAGTCCACGCTGCCCCTGCAGGCGGACGGCCTCTGGGACCTCTACTTCGCCCAGGTGGCCACGGGGAATGTCGGCGGCATCCACTGGGTGAGCGGCCTGGCCATCGTGAACCCGAGCCCCACGGCGTCGGCCCAGGTGACCATCACCGTGCACAAGAGCGATGGGACCGTGAACGGGACGCCGGCGGTGCGGACCCTGGCGCCCGGCGAGAAGTACGTGCGGGAGCTGGCGGCCATCGAGGGGATCGGGACGCTGGAAAACCAGGCCAGCGGCTACGTCCACGTCCACGCGGACCAGCCCGTCATGGCCTTCGAGCTGTTCTACAACCAGCAACTCGACTTCATCAGCGCCGTGACGGCCCAGCGCTGACCTGGATCTGCGGCAGCGAGTCTTCGAGCTGCCGCTTTCTCCGGACTTCCCACGTAATGTCAAGCACTAAATTGTCGGGTGGTACCCGACGATTTATCTGCCTGGATGTTCTTTCCATTCATTCGGTTGATGTCGAAGAGGGTTCGGTTCTGTAACATCACAGAA